>CAOKFJ010000061.1 GCA_948467695.1 uncultured Allobaculum sp.
AGCGCGTGGTGTCATAACGGCAGGATGATGCCATCGGCGCATTCGTTTTTACGGATTGAGTGCTGGCGTTGGTTCGATCCAAAGTATTCTCAAACTGAATTCGAACCTGATTGCTTTCAAGAACCAGGCTAATTCCAATACAGCCGCTCTCTGGCGAAAACTCGATGGCGTTTGCGAGCAGAGTTTCGAAAATCTGTTTAAGCCACAGGATATTTCCGCTGATGGAGACTGCATCAAGTTTCAGGTTTGTTTTCAGATGCTTTCGTTCCAGTTCAGATCTCTTTTGATGGAGACCGATCAGAAGCTCATGATCCAGCCGGACTTCTTCGTATACGGAAATATGAAGGGAGCGTTTAAGCAGTTTGGTACATTCATCCAAAACGGTTTCACTGTCCTTGAGATCGGCTAGAATCGCAGAGTTCTGCGCAATTGCTGGGTGCTGCGCAAGATCATCCAGCAGAAAATACAGACTCGACAGTTTGGAAGATGCCTGATGAAGAACATTCTCATACGCCTCCCTCGTCTTCTGTCCTTCTTCGATCAAATGCAGCGCAAATTTCAGATCATCATTCTCTTTTTTATGAAGAGATGCGGCGACATCAAGAAGTACGAACTCATCCTTTGATGACTCGGGTTTGATGATTTGTACAGTCTTCTTTTGCGGCGAGTTCATTCGGTCCATATCCGTTCCATTCAGGAGCGGCATTTTCTGTTTTTCAGTATTGAGAGATTCATCTTGGGCAAGTCTGATCTTTCTCGCTTTACGCTCGATTTGCAGGCTTGAATTCTCCAGCCGCTGGTTAAGCCGTTTCTGCTCTTTGTCAAGGCGCGTGAAAAAACGGTAAAGCAAGACGAGACCTGCGATTGCCATCGTCAAAGAAAGAAGGATTACACCCAAGACGATCGGATCGTGAAGCAGAAGCGATATCAGATAGCGAAATCCTGGCTCTCCGTATCCGGCTGACATCCAGTGCTGCCAGTTGGAGGATATGTCCATGGGATGGCGCAGTATATCCATCGTTTGATCAACAGGAAGATTGCCTACGATCCACATCGCCAAAAGAAGAACCATGAAGATAGCACTGATTCCGAGAATGATCATCAGCAGAGCCAGAACAATCCAGGTGACTTTCCCCATTCGCTTCATAAGTTTTCTTCTTTCGCAATCAGACGATATCCCATACCGCGCACGCTTTCGATCTCGAATGGCTGCGGCAGCTTCTTGCGCAGTTCCACCAGGCGTACGCGCAAGGAAGCTTCACTGCTTTGCGCGGATACACAGCTCATCAGCATTTCCTTCGAAATGCTTTTGCCGAAATTGCGGAAAAGGACGAGAAAAATTCTTGCGGTCGCAGGCTGAAAAGAAATTTCTGCTGCTTTGGCGGCATGATCCATTCCATCGGTTGTATTCTGTTTCGCTTTGAGTTTCTGCTCTTTCTCGCTCCATACCCATCCGGCATGCTGGAGATCGTCTTCCACCAGATCATTGCGTCTTGCGAAAGATTTGATTGCCGCCATAAGGATACGAGGCTTGAGAGGCTTGGGCATGAAAGTGATGCAGTCGAAATCGTATCCTCGAAGAATCAGATTCTCCTCGGTATCGCTGCTGAAAAAGATAATGGGAATGGCATAGTCTTTTTGCAGCATTGCGAGGGTGTCGTAGACGCAGCCATCCGGAAGATGAACATCCAGCAAAAGAAGATCAATTGTTCCATTCATTGCTTCATATAACTCTTCACAATCCGCGCAGGCTACTGTTTCATAGCCCTGCTGATCCAAATCCCGGCAAATCCGCTCTCTTAAAATCTGTTCATCTTCACATACAAGAATTTTCATCGTTTTCTTTCCTTGCCTCTAACACTATTTTTATTAACGATATCTGTTTGAAGCGTTCGATACCACCTTGCAGTTTTCACTGTATAGATATGTTCTCTTTTTATCCTGTTCGGACAGCAATTTCATTGTTGCGCTATGAACTCTCGATATAACATTCCACTTTAAACAGATTAAAATTATGAGACTTTCTGATATGGAAACATTGGCTGACGAGAATGTAAAAAAACTAAAGTAGCCAGAGTGAACTGACATTCCGCCTGATTGCATTTCAAAAAAATTCATGATTCGGCAAGAGTCGGATTCTATCTAAATTCGAATAATGTGCTTTTTACGGTGCCAATAATATCGAATAATGTGCTTTATCAAAGAATTTTGATTCGAATAATGTGCATTTTAGACCGAATTTTTATCGAATAATGTGCACTTCGCCTTATTGTCTCTTTGAAAAAGATGGTATTGTGAAGAAAAAGAAAGGAAGCCGGGATATGCTGAAGCGAAAAATCACAAAAACGCTTAGAGAGTGGAAAGAAAGCGGAGCGAAGCAGGCGCTGAATATCATCGGTGCCCGCCAGATTGGAAAATCCACCGCGGTACGCGCATTTGGAAAAGAGAATTATGCGGCTTTTATTGAATTGAACTTTATTGAACAGCCAGATGCGGTAAACGTCTTTAAAGGTCGAAACGGCGCCGAAGAGATCCTCGAGAATCTGACCGCGTTTACCAGACAAAGCATTGTGCCGGGCGATACGCTGATTCTTCTCGATGAAATCCAGGAATGCCCTGAAGCCCGCACTGCGATCAAATTTCTCGTGGAAGACGGCAGAGCGCACTACATCGAGACCGGCTCCCTTCTCGGCGTAAAAGTTCAGGATATTCATTCTTATCCTGTCGGTTTTGAGCGTATCGTTCATATGTATCCGATGGATTTTGAAGAGTTTCTCTGGGCGGTCGGTATGCCGGAAGAAACGATTTCACTTCTGAAAAACTGCTATGAAAAGCTCATACCGGTAGCCGAGGTCATTCATCAAAGTCTTCTCAGGCAGTTTTATCTATGGATGGCTGTGGGCGGTATGCCGGAAGTGGTCAGCACCTTTGTTCAGACACACGATATGGCGCGTGTCGCTTCTTTACAGAGTGCAATCCTTCGCATGTATGAACTCGACATCACCAAATATGCTGAGCGTTCTCAACGAGTGAGAATTCTTGATATCTTCCATGCGATTCCTTCGCAGCTTGATGATAAAAACAGGCGTTTCCTGTTCAATTCACTCCAGAAAGGGCTGCGTTTTCGCAATCTCGAGAACAGCTTTCTGTGGCTGAGCGAAGCCGGGATTTCGCTGCCCTGCTATAACACAAGCGCGCCCCTCTCGCCTTTACGGCTCAACGAGAAACGTTCGCTGTTCAAACTGTACTTCTGCGACACCGGGCTTCTCTGCACCATGGCAGGTTATCCGACCGCCTACTCCGTTATGAACGGCGATATCCATATCAATCTGGGGGCGATTCTTGAAAACGCGTTTGCGCAGTCTCTCGCATCAAAGCTGAACGGAGCCGATCTGTTCTACTTCGACAACAAGAAAATCGAACTGGATTTTCTTGTGCAGAACGGAAACAAATGCGATGCGCTTGAAATCAAATCCGGGAACAGCTGGACTTCGCATACCTCGTTAAACAATGCGCTGAATACTCCCGACTGGGATATCGACAAAGCCATTGTTTTCTGCAAAGGCAACGTTGAGAAAAAGAACAATATCCTGTATCTGCCTTTATACATGGTCATGTTCTATGAACCAGCCACCGTCGAAAATGCTTCCAATACCATTCCTGCCGATATGGATCTTGATCTGTTCAGTCCGGAAAACTTTAAAGCGCTGCAGGCGCAGATGCTGTCTTCAGAAAAGGATAAAACCTGAGCGCTTTTCCGCAGATCAGCGCGTTATTCCCTGCCTGCGTTACAATCCGAATTTGTTCCTGTTTGGAACATCAAAAAAGCGCCGGATCTTCCTTCGTCCAATCTGTACGTGGAATGATCTGGCGTTTTAGTTTGTTTGCTTAAAAGATTCAGAATTGAGAATTCTTCGAATTAGTTGTCTTTCATGAGCAGAACCATAACGGCTTTCTGCGCATGGAGACGGTTTTCCGCTTCTTCAAAGATTTCGTCCGCGTGGTCTTCAAACACTTTTTCAGTGATCTCCTGTCCTCGGTAAGCCGGCAGGCAGTGCTGAACCATAACGGGATCTTTGGCAAGGGAAAGCAGTTCATCATTAACCTGGTAGCCGGCGAAGATTTTCATGCGTTCTTCTTTCTCGGCTTCCTGTCCCATCGATGCCCATGTGTCAGTGAAGACAACATCAGCGTCTTTGACGGCTTCTTTCGGATCGTTTGTCAGGAAGAACTTGCCGGGGAATTCTTTGGCGAATTCCAGAACCTGAGCGTCCGGCTGGTGGTCATCGGGTGTAGCGACCGCAACGTCCATGCCCATTTTCAGACCGCCGACGATCAGCGAGTTGGCCATGTTGTTGCCATCGCCGATGTAGACCATTTTGAGTCCTTCGAGTTTGCCGAATTTTTCGCGGATAGTCATCAGATCGGCAAGCACCTGGCAGGGGTGGCAATAGTCGGTCAGACCGTTGATGATGGGGATGGAGCCGAACTGGGCAAGGTCTTCGACTTCCTTCTGCTCGTATGTGCGGATCATGATGCCGTCAAGATAGCGGGAAAGCACGCGAGCTGTGTCCTGCACCGGTTCGCCGCGTCCGATCTGCAGGTCGTTGGAGGAGAGGAAAAGCGCCTGTCCGCCAAGCTGATGCACACCGGTTTCGAACGATACGCGAGTGCGTGTGGAAGACTTCTGGAAAATCAGGCCGATGGCTTTGCCTTTGAGATGGGGATGTTCAATACCGTGTTTCTTTTCGTATTTCAGCTGGTCAGCGAGATCGAGAATGCGTGTGATCTCTTCGCTGCTCAGATCCTGGAGTTTCAACAGATGGTTCATGCAAGTACCTCCTTGAGGGCTTTTACAGCCTGGTCGATTTGTTCGTCACAAAGAATCAGCGGGGGAAGCAGACGAATAGTGCCTCCTCCGGCGCTTAATGCAAGAATACCTTTTTCACGCAGCTTAGCGAGATCATCGCTTACAGCGTCTGCACCGACTTCGATGCCGATCATCAGGCCCAGTCCGCGCACGTCTTTGATTTTGTCGGATTCAATCGCGCGAATCTCGTTCATCAGGCGATCGCCTTTTGCTTTGACTGCTTCGAGGAATTCGGGATTTCCGACTTTGTCGAGAACGACATTGGCAGCCGCCATCGCCAGCGCATTTCCGCCGAATGTCGTGCCGTGATCGCCGGGCTTGAGCACATCGCAGGCTTTTTCGCCGGCAAGGAACGCGCCGGTGGGAACACCGCCGCCAAGTCCTTTGGCAGCTGATACAAGATCGGGTTCGATATCGTACTGCTGATAAGCGAAGAAGGTGCCTGTACGGCCAACACCGGTCTGGATTTCATCAATGATCAGCAGAATGTCGCGTTCTTTGCACAGCGCTTCAACGGCTTTGACATAGTCATGATCGAGGGGACGCACACCGCTTTCGCCCTGCACGAGCTCCATCATGACGGCGCATACGGTATCGTCCATCGCTTTGTCGATGGCTTCCAGATCATTGGCTTCTACATAACCGAAGCCGCTTGTATACGGGAAGAAGGCTTTGTGGAATTTTTCCTGTCCTGTCGCTTCAAGCGTGGCAATCGTTCTTCCATGGAAAGAATTGTTCAGCGTGAGAATTTTCGTACGCTCGGGATTTCCGTATTTGTCCATCGAGTATTTGCGCGCCACTTTGATGACGCCCTCGTTGGCCTCCGCCCCGCTGTTGGCAAAGAAGACTTTCTTCATGCCGGACAGCTTCACGAGTTTTTCGCCGGCTTCCACCAGCGGTTTGGTGTAGTACAGATTACTTGCCTGAAGCAGGTTTGCCGCCTGATCGGCAAGGGCAGCGACCAGATCGGGGTCGTTGTGGCCGAGACAGTTTACGCCGATGCCGGAGTTGAGATCGAGGTAGGCTTTGCCGTCGATATCATAGAGAACACAGCCTTCGCCATGATCGAGAACGATCGGAAAACGGCCGTAGGTATGCATAAAGTTTTCGCTTTCGCGATTGATGAGGTTTTGTGTCAGTTCAGTCATTTACACTTCCTCCTGAGAAAACATCGTGCCGATGCCTTCGTTGGTGAGCAGTTCGATCAGAATCGAGTGCGGAATTCGTCCGTCGATAATGCTGGCGCGCTGAACGCCCTGGCGCACAGCCTCGACGCAGCAGTCGACTTTCGGAATCATGCCGCCGCTTACCGCTCCGGTCGCGAGCATTGCGGGCACCTGGGAGACTTTAAGCGAGGCGATCAGGCTGTCGGGATCATCGGGATTGGCGAGCAGTCCGGCGATGTCCGTGAGCAGAATAAGCTTTTTGGCATGCAGAGCGCCGGCAAGACGGCTTGCGGCGGTATCCGCGTTGACGTTGTAGGTATGAAGATCATCCATGCCGGCGGCTACTGAAGAAATAACGGGAATGTAGCCTTTAGCAATCATGTCTTCGACGATGGCGCAGTTGACTTCCTGCACATCGCCGACAAAGCCGTATTCATCGACATTGAGCGGCACGGCACGAAACAGTCCGCCATCCATCCCGGAAATGCCGATGCCTTTGCCATCGAGCAGGTTGACGAGGTCTTTGTTGACCTTGCCGCAGAGCACCATCTGGACAATGTTCATTGTCTCTTCATCGGTGTAGCGAAGTCCGTTGACAAAACGGGATTCGACACCGGTTTTCTTTAACATGCGGGAAATATCCGGTCCTCCGCCATGCACAAGCACGACGTGGATGCCGACAAGATGCAGCATAAGCACATCCTGAATCACCGCTTTTTTCAGTTCTTCATCAACCATCGCGTTTCCGCCGTATTTCACGACGACAATCTGGTCGTTGTATTCCTTCAAGTACGGCAGCGCTTCGGAAAGAATCGCCGCTCTAGTCGCTGCGCTGATCATGTGCGGTAGTCTCCGTTGATCTTCACATAGTCATAGGTCAGATCGCATCCCCAGCAGGTAACGCTCTCTTTTCCTTCGTTGAGATTGATCAGGATTTCGATTTCGTCCGGTTCAAGGATGGAGAGCGCCTTGTCTTCATCAAAGGAAAGACCTTTTCCGTTGTGGCAGACGAGAATTTCGCCGTTTCTGGAAGCGAAGGAGATGTCAACGAGCGAGGGATCGAACTTGGCATCGGAATAGCCCATCGCGCAAAGCACACGTCCCCAGTTGGCGTCGCGTCCGAATACAGCCGCTTTAAGCAGCGAGGAGCAGGCAACGCTCATGCCGATGGTTTCCGCCTGGTCTTCCGTACCGGCTCCATCGACTTTAACGGTAATCAGACGGCTGGCGCCTTCACCGTCTTTGGCGATCAGTACGGCAAGTTTCTGCATGACATAGCCAAGCGCATTGACGAAAGCATCGTAGTCGGCGCCTTGCGCATCGACTTCGGCATTTCCGGCAAGACCGTTAGCCATAACGATGCACATATCGTTGGTGGATGTATCGCCATCCACACTGATGCGGTTGAATGTCTTTTTGACTTTTGCTTTGAGCGCTTTATCGATCATTTCCGAAGAGATCGCAGCGTCGGTTGTCACGAAGCAGAGCATGGTGCCCATATTGGGATGAATCATACCCGAGCCTTTGGCGATGCCGCCCATATGAACGGTTTTGCCGCCGAGTTCAAATTCCACAGCGCATTCTTTGACGATCGTGTCGGTTGTCATGATCGCTTTGGCGCTGTCTGTCGAATCGGTGCCAAGCACGATAGCATCGGTACCGGCAAGAATTTTGTCGATCGGCAGTTCCACGCCGATTACACCAGTCGAAGCAGCCAGAACATCTTCGGTTTTCAGACCGAGACGTTTTGCGGCGCCCTCTGCCATGCGAAGCGCGTTGAGATCATCATTGATCGCGCAGGCGTTGGCATTGCCCGAGTTGATGATGATCGCCTGGGCTTTGCCATCGACGAGATGTTTTTTATTCAGAAGCAGGGGCGCTGCTTTTACCTGGTTGGAGGTATAGACCGCCGCCGCGCTGCAGGGGGTTTCTGAAACGATGAGCGCAAGTTCTTTTTTCTGCGGATTGTTGCGGATACCGCAGTGAACAGCTCCGGTTGTGAAGCCCTTCGCGGCGGTAATGCCGTTGAGAATTTCTTTCATAACTCTTTCCTTCCCTTCTGTAGCCTAATCTGTATGCGCCTGGCGCTATACGTGAAGGCCTTCCTGTTCATTCAGCCCGAGCATGAGGTTCATGTTCTGAACCGCTGCGCCGCTCGCGCCTTTTCCAAGATTGTCAAAGCGCGCCGAGAGAACATAGCCGTTCTCGTCATCGCCGTTGACAAACAGTTCCATTCGATCGCTGCCGGCAAGCGTATTGGCGAACAGCGCCGCTTCGCTTCCTTTGACATCAATCAGGGAGTTTTTATACCACTCGGCATATAAAGCAACAAGCTCATCTGCCGAGGTTGTTTTTTTCAAATCTTTTTTGTCGATAAAGACCTGAACAAGCATGCCTTTTTCATAGTCGTCGACAATCGGGACAAAGAGCGG
>CAOKFJ010000062.1 GCA_948467695.1 uncultured Allobaculum sp.
CAATATTCCCTATGGACAGACAATGACCTACAAACAGCTCGCGCAGGCTGCCGGAAATCCCAAAGCCGCCAGAGCCGCTGCCAAAGCGATGAGTTCCAACACGCTTCCGCTTGTCATCCCCTGTCATCGCGTCATTCCATCAAATGGCGGAATCGGGCGCTATTCGTTTGCGAAAGAAGAAGAAAGCAAGCAGTTGCTTCTGGACATGGAGCGCAATACGCTCGCTTCAGAACAGTCGTAAAACAATTGGATCTGCCCTCAATCACTTCGTCATCGTTTTCTTTGCGGGACTCATTATTCGAGCCGCAAAGTGCAGTACTTCTTCCAACTGAAAATGGACACCCTCGAGCTGGATGTCCATTTTTCGTATGCAATTTTGCGATTGGCAGCGAGATGCTTATTTGATCTGCGCTCTGCCGCCGGTATGCGGGGTGTACTGGTCAATCTGTTTGTTCAGTTTGGGAACAATCGTCTTCTCATACTCCTCGCGGGACATGATGTATTCATGTGTCTCTTTGTATGGTGTATGGTGCGACTGTTTCCACAAACGCTCGGCTTCCGGTTTCCAGTTTTCGGCGTACTGTCTTGTTTTCTCCATCAGATGTTCGACATCTTCGGGCGATTCGAGATCCGTGGAATGCGCTCCGGATGCTTCAACCATTTCGCCGATAAAGTGCGGATTTTCAAGCATCGGGCACGGTCTGAGGTGGTTGCCGTTGAAAGGCTGGTGTTCTTTGTACTGCATGAACATCGGCGAGCAGAGCCCTTCGAGAATCGATTTCTCGCGAATGTTGGAATCGGAATAGTGAATGAAGACACAGGGATCCATGTCGCCGTTGGCGTTGATATGGAAATAGCGGCGTCCGCCGGCGATGCATCCCTGCAGGTATTCGCCATCATTCTGGAAATCCATCGGGAAGATTTCCTTCGTTTCACGGATTTCGCGGATGCGATGATACATGTACTCACGCTGTTCAGGAGACGGGAGCAGTTCGACTGCCGCATCGTTTCCGACCGGCATGTAGTGGAAATACCAGGCGTATTTGACACCGCGCGAAATCATTTCATCGATAAACTCATCGGATACAATTGAAGGAATATTTCTGGATGTGTAGCAGCAGCTGATACCGATCGGCAGTTTATGCTTGTGCAGAATATCCATCGCGCGAAGCACTTTCTGATACACGCCATCTCCGCGGCGGTCATCTGTCGCTTCTTCAAGACCTTCAACCGAAATAACGGGGAAGAAGTTTTTTACTTCAAGCATTTCGCGGGCGAAATCGTCATCGATCAGCGTGCCGTTGGTAAACGACATGAAAACACAGTCTGAATGACGGCGGCACAGTTCCATCAGATCTTTTTTACGAACGAGCGGTTCGCCGCCGGTATAAATATAGAAATAGACACCCATCTCTTTGCCCTGGCGGATGATGTCGTCCAGTTCATCGAGAGACAGGTTCAGCTTGTTTCCGTATTCCGCAGCCCAGCAGCCGGTGCAGTGCAGGTTGCAGGCGGAAGTCGGATCCATCAGAATCGTCCAGGGTACGTTGCAGCCGTATTTTTCGCGGACTGCCTGCTGCTTTTCCCAGCCGATGATGTTTGCATTGACAAAGAAGTTCACAAACGCCTGTTTAACAACATCAATATCAATATCATCGAACAGACTGCAGAGCAATTTGTTCATATTGTTGTCCGGGTCGTTGACCACGCGGGTAAATGCTGCACGCGGTCCAGGGAAGGATGTGTCGTTTTTCATTACCTTGTTGATGAAGCTCATCAGACGCGGCAGATTTTTCTGCGGATTGCCATTGATATAGTTGAGAGCCGTATTGATCGACGTTCTAGTCGCTGATTCTTTAAATCCCATACATGTCACTCCTCGTTCTTGCATCGCCTGCAGGTCCATGATGCGGTAATCAGACTACCTGAATCCTATTCCGTATATTTCTGAAAGCCATAGACAAAAACACGATTATGTCCTGATTTCCGATTACGAAATACGATGCGCCCGCAATAATGCAAATATGTATTAAGTTGTGCTCACTCTAACACCTTTCATTTTTTTGCGATTGCCACAAGCCCGACATTCGCTCCTTTCAGGTCACCTTCCTCATTTTTCAATCCGATAAAGATTGATTTGACCGGCAATATTCGTTATAGTTTGCTTCAACTAACCAAAAACGGGATGAAATGATTTTATGTTTACGTGAATTTTTCTATAATGTGATCAACGTAACGAAAGGAGACTTCACAATGGCTGCAGTAGTTAATGATGATCTCTGCATTGGATGCGGAGCTTGCGAAGGAGCTTGCCCCACTGGTGCTATCACTCTTCCTGACGGTAAAGCAGTAGTTGACGCTGACACATGCATCGACTGCGGCGCTTGCACAGGCGTATGCCCGACTGGCGCTGTTACCCTCGACTAATTTTACCCAAGGTAACTAAGACGGCGATCGCCGTCTTTTTTCTTTTCTGCGATATGCCTCAGGCAGTCAGAAATCAAAACAGTTCCCGCATATGATGCGCAGACGGCTTGTGGTCGTCCGAACATATAAGCGGGAACTGTTTTTTCTGGATCAATGCGGTGATCCGTTTTTGTTTGCGTTGTTTTGTTCATTCCATTTTCGATGCTGCTCAAGCTGTTTTTCCAGTTCGTCCAGCGATGAAAAATCAATCAAGTCAACCTTTCGGTTATAGGTTTCCAGAAACAGTTCTGCTTCCGGTTCGTCCGGATTTTTCTGGACCATTTTGCGAAACATCGCCATCATAATCGCATCCTTTTTTGACAACGCTTCATAGTCCATCGCTCCACGCACCATGCAGACAGGATTATGCTGCGCGCCAAACGTTTTCTCAACCATCTCTTCGATCGCCTGATGGTTCTTTTCAATTTTCGGACTGCATAGACCGCATGTAACGATAAACAGGTTTTCCGGTGCTGTTAGCGAGGCGGCTTTTCTGAGTTTCTTCGCTTTGTACAGACCGCCTGCATACAGAGAGCCAAAGAGCACGAGCGGTTCGTTTTCTGCAGGCGAAGGCATTTTGTCGTCTGCACTGTAAACGTCCATCCCTGTTCGTCTGGCAAGCTCATGGGCATAGGCGCGTCCGGATCCATATTTGCTTGCATAAATGATCATGACCAGTCTCCTGTTTTCGCATTGCGCGATATTTCTTTGCATCGAGGCGACACATCTGTGTCATACTCGAGTATAGAAAACAGATGCGTGCCTGAACAGCGTCTGTGCGCGACAGGAAACAAAGAAAGGCAGGATGTGTCATGGAGAGCCGATACGATCGACAGAAGCAGAGAACGGATGAATTCATCCTCAAAGCGCTTTTCGAATGTCTGGAGAAGACAAGCTGGCAGCAGTTGAGCGTAACGATGCTGTGTCAGCAGGCGCAGATTGGACGCAAAACCTTTTACCGTCATTTCTCTTCCATTCACAACGTTCTCGAATACTGGTTCGTTTTGCGTTCTGAAGAATATATTCGTTCGGTGTCCGCCTTGTCCGGCTATGAGATCCAGACAATCGCGAGAGAATTTTTCTCTTTCTGGCAGAACTACAAAGAAGAACTTTCCATCTTGCAGTCGGCTTCTGTCGACTATACCGCGTTTCTCTTTCGCTGCGCTGCAGATGTGATCGGCTCGCGCATGTCCTCTATTCGATGCGCAAACGAATCTGATCCGGCATATGCCGGAGAGTATTTCATTTTGTATTCTGCCGGCGGTTTTATCGCGCTTCTGGAAAACTGGATTACGCACCATCCCGACCTTGATGCGCTTGAATACGCGAATGCCGCGGCGGCACAAATCCAGCGCGTTGTGCTGCAGCAGAGCGCCTCGTGCTGACATTACTTCGAATGCTTCTCAGACTTCTCTGCATACATCGATTCGTGCGCCGCATCAGAGAACGCATGTAAAAACGGACCTTGTTTTTTGCCCTGCAGGCAGAACAAGGTCCGTTTATTTTATGTTCTGTAAATCTGATCTTTTCGATCTTTCTTTGCGCGCTGCAAAAGATCTACTCGGTCTGTGACGAGCTGTCTTCTTCGCTTTGCGCTTTGTCGATCTGCGCCTGAATGCTTTCGGGGATCACATTATCCGCATACACAATGCGCGCTTCATACGGCGTGCCGGATGCCTGGGCAATCGAGGAAATATAGCTGGAAATCAGCTCCCCTGCGCGGCTTTGCGCGGAATGCATCATCATTTCATTCTGCCAGGCATCGAGTTCCATCTGCTTTTGCGCATCGTCGAGCGCTTTGACCTGATCTTTGTCCGTAATCGGGTTGGAATTCCAGAAACTGTCGTTGGAGTAGATGACGGAATCTTCGGTCAGCGAGTCCCGTTCGATTTTTACATTCTGCACCTGTGCAGAAGGGATCGTAATCGTATACACACCGTTTTCTTCATTCACCTCGAGTTTTGAAAACTCAATGCCGTAGGTCACGATACCTGTATATTCCACCCAGTATGTACGATCAACTTCGCCCCAGTGCATGAAACCCGTACCGGCTGTTTTGGTGCTCTGCGCGACGTTGTGAAAGTATGCCTGAATCGTGGAAAGCTTTGAAATGCTTCGAATCGCTTCAATCTCCGGTTTGAGTACAACCGGCTGCTTCGCGCATCCGGAAGTTCCAAACGCCAAAGGCAACGCAAGCGCGACAACGCACAATGCATGTTTTATTCTGCCCATTCGTACACCACCTTCACATTTCCCGTCAGCTGAGCGGATACCGGATGAGTCAATGCTTTGAGCTCGTTCATCACATTCTCTGCCGCAATGTTTTTAAGCGACTCGTCCTGATTAGCCGCCTGCTCCAGCTGCTTTTCGCAAAGCTGATACGCTTCCACATTCACGGTTTCCGTCATCGCTGCCGGATCGCGGAAGATATACTCGAGCGAACCGGGATTGACAGTCGTATCCTGAATGGTCACCTGCGGTACCGTAACAATGATCGTATCCGGATCCTCTGTACTCAGATTGATTTCGACATCTTCAAGATTGATGCCCATCGTCACTTTCCCTTCATAACGGACGAAATAGCGCTCGATCGTCTGCTCTTCATCGCTGTATACAGGAACAATCGAATTGTAGGTGTATTCAAGTGTGGAAAGCGAACTGGAGTTCTCGATTTTCTCGAGCGAGGAGCGCAAAGTCGTGATCATTTCTCCGGGACGGTTAATAAAAATCGATGAAGCGCCCTGAACAAGCAGCCACAATCCGCCGGCGATCGCCAGAGCAATCGCGCAGGTGACCAGTGTCCGCGCGGTTCTGTTCAGCTCGCGAAACCATCCTAACGCGGTTGCCATCTTTGAAGGCTTGGCTTTTCTTGCCTTTTTCGAGCGTGTTGACTTGCTTGAAGATGACGAGCCGGTAAGCTGCTCTTTTTCCTTGTTTTTATCTTTTTCCATTTTGTGCTCCTTTCGAAAGAATTATACGCAGTTTTACATGCAGAACTTTCATGCATGTCCATAAGGTTTTCTCAACAATTCCAAAGATTCACCGTCAGTCTTTCGAAAATGCAAAAAAGACCATCCAACGGATGATCTCATTTTCTTGCATATGGAGCTAATTACGCGATTAGCGGCAATTACGCGATTTGTTCGAAAATTCCTGTACCGCTGCCTTTCTCATTCATCTGAATCTAGCGATTGGCAAGAGCTTTTTTAAAGGCTTCGAGATAAGGCGTGGCATCGCGATCCATGTGATATTCGCCCATAACGATATCGGGTTTCTTCTCGCCATGGAAATCGGATCCGCAGGTAATGAGCAAGCCGTGCTTTTCGGCATACTCGCGATACCAGGCGACCTGTTCATCGCTGTGGTAGTTGGAATACGCTTCAATGCCATCCAGCCCGGCATTGATTAAAACCTGAAGATCATCTTCCTTATGGTCGAACGTGTTGAACGGATGCGCAAGCACAGCCAGACCGCCTGCCTGATGAATGCGGTCGATCGCTTCGAGCAGATCCGGCGCTTCAACGCGCACATACAGATCGCTTCCGGGCATGCATTTGTCCCAGTAAAAGTTGACAGGAGCCGGAGAGCAGCTCTTTCCGCCAGGCAGATAGTCTTTGAAATCCTCAATTTCCGCCGATTCAGGGCGGGCAAATATTTCATCCATCAACGTGAACCAGGGGTTTTTATCGCCTGCTTTTTTAATGATCGCTTCTTCGTCCACACTGAGATTGTATTTGGCGCAAAGCTTTTCCACACGGATATGAAACGTGCGGCGCATGACTTCTTCCGCTCTGTCAGCAAGAGATCCAAGCCATTCATCGTCAATATCGATGCCATAGCCGAGCAGATGAACCGAATAGGAATCCTGATAGAGCGTGGATACCTCAATTGCCGGAACAACCTCAATGCCCTGACTTGCGGCAATGCGGGTAATCTCGGCAACGTTCTTCGTCGTATCGTGATCGGACAAAGCAATCAGTCCCATCTCTTTTTCCTTGGCAATTTCCACAAGTTCCTGTGGTGTAAACTGACCGTCGCTCGAAGCGCCGGAGTGCATATGCAGATCAAAATTCATGTCTTCTTCCCCCTCCTGCGGCATGCCGTAATGCCTCTCCTTATTCACGGCGAATCGCTTGAGAAACGCTGTCTCAAGCTGCATAGTCCTGATCAATGCGCTGTTTTAACAGATCGCGCATTAGCCAGAAAACAGAACGTAAGATAGTGTTTTCAGACTGTTCCCGGTTTTCCTTATCGTATAGGACCGCGTTCATCTTAGTCGATTCTTGCCGTTTTGGCGTGATTTAGCCTTTATCTTTCCTAAATCCGCACGAAAGGCAATGCGGATACCGCTTTCATGATATTTGGCTTTGCGGGTACTCCAGAGCGGGAGCTGGCCGCATGATGATACGTCGCCTTTATGCCCGGGACTTCATCTGACTCCAACGCATAAAAGACCGCTTGCGCGGTCTTCTTTCTGTATCGATTGGTCAGTCCGTGTTGCAGACTAGTTGGTGCGGTACTGGTATTTGGGATGATCGGCATCCTGTTTCCAGCAAAGGTTTCCATCGCCTTTGAGGGAACGTTCGAATGTGGGATCAAAGAGATAGTCTTTGCCATCGAGATTGATTTTTACCCATCCGTGTTCGGACCAGCCGGTTGTCAGCAGGATTTCGCCTTTGACAAACTGAGCGTTGTAGCCAAGGTTCTGGGCAAGACGAGCGAATGTCGCAGCGAATGTATATGCATTTCCGCGGCGATCAGTCAGGCCGATATTGGCGACGTTCTGTTCGTGTGTCCAGCCTTCAGGCGGTGTCTGCCATTCAGGGTTGAAGCGGGTGTAGCTGATGTTCTGGTATGTCCAGTTGTATACCGCATGCAGATCGCGTCCAGCCTTGTTGTAGACGGCGATGGATTTGAGCATGAGGGATTCATCCGGTGTCAGATCAAGTTTTGTTCCGTCTTCGGCATAGCGCACGCCGTTAACGGTTCTGCCTTTGATCATCTTGCCGTCTTCATCGAAGCAGACATAACGAGGTTCGCCTGTCTTTTCATCGAGAAGCTTCTGACCGGTGATGGCGAAACCTTTATCAAGGTCGAGCATATAGGTGCTGTTGTCGTAATCGACCAGACCGAACATCTGGTTGCCCTTGTCATCGTAGATGTATGTCTTTCCGTCTTTTTTGCGGATACCGGTGAACGCCTTGCCTTCGTTTGCCGGATCAAGGAAGAGCATTTCTCCGCCGATTTCCTGTTCGCCGGTGAGCTGTTCCATGGTTTCGTTGTTGTAGATTTTCCAGCTTCCATCTTCCTGCTGAATGCGGGAAACGGGAGAGATCGCGTACCAGCCGATACCTTCATCGTCCCAGCCGAAGGCTTTTGTCAGCATGCGGTGTTCGCGCGCGCTGGTGGTGTAGTTGTGGTTGCACTTGTATTCGTTGGGGTTGTATTCGCGGAATACGTTAAAGATATTGTTTTCATCTTCAGGATCAGCCGATTTCCAGCCGACACCTTCATAGTCCCAGCCCATCTTCACAAGACCGTCCCGTTCAGCGGCATTGAGCGTGAAATGATGTTCGCCGTTGGGGTTGTAGAGACGATAGACTTCTGCGCCTTTGTTTTTCGGAGCGAGCCAGGCAACTCCTTCATCATCCCATCCAAGATCGATGAGCATCTGACGCTCTTCGGGATTGGCAGTGTAGAAGTGTTCGCTGGAATTGGGGTTGTACACACGGTACATAACCTCTGTTTCGCGATCAGAAAGATACGTTTCAGTCGCTTT
>CAOKFJ010000063.1 GCA_948467695.1 uncultured Allobaculum sp.
ACGCGTAAGAAAAAAGACCGGCAAGCCGGTCTTAATGGTTATTCGATTGTGTGCAGACAGGATTTAGAATACCTGAACACCGCCGAAGGGACGGATCTGCAGGATGTGGCATGCGCCTTCGCCAAACGCATTGTCCATTGTTGCAGCGTAAGCTTCAACAAGTTCATTGGGCACGAATGCCTGGATGGTGCCGGCGAATCCGCCGCCGTGTACACGGTGAGCGCCTTTGCCGTCGAGAACGAGTTCGCTCAGAGCAAGAGCAAGGGATACTGCCTGGTTTTTGTAGTCAGCCGGAGAGTAGATGTTCTGGAGATATTTGAAGGACGAGGTTCCGGAAGCCAGAATCTGTTTTTCGAATGCTTCGAGATCATTTGCGCTCAGAGCAGCAACAGCTTTGCGTACACGTTTGTTTTCTTCGAATACGTGAATGGCACGCAGCAGTGCACGGTCGTTGCCGATTTTTTCGCGCAGTTCAGGCAGACGGGTGTAGAATTCTTTTTCGTCTACTTCGCGCAGTACGGATTTGCCGAAGAATTCGTCAACTTCCTTCAGTTCGAAGGGGATGTCCGCGTAGTCCTGTGTCAGGTCGGCATGGGAAGCGTGAACATCGGTGATGCACAGGGATGTGTTGAAGTCGGAGAAATCAACATCGATTTTTTCAACGATGGGGTTTGCTTTGTCGGCGAAGTCGATGTGAATCAGACCGCCAACGGAGCATGCGGACTGGTCCATCAGACCGCAGGGTTTGCCGAAGAATACGTTTTCGGCATACTGACCGATTTTGGCAAGTTCAACCGGATCGAGGCTCTGCTCATTATAAAGATCCGAGTAGATGTTGCCGATCATAACTTCGAACGCTGCCGAGGAAGACAGACCGCTTCCCTGGAGAACGTCGCTTGTCATGAAGCCGTCGAAGCCGCCGATTTTTCCGCCGTCTTCTTTGATTTTTGCAGCTACACCGCGGATGAGAGCAGCGCTACTTTCTTTTTCGTTTTCGTGAACGGTGAGGTCCGACAGATCGATGGGGGCAATGTCGTAATCGTCGGAAAGCACTTTGACGATACCGTCCTCACGGGGGCTGACAACTGCGATGATGTCAAGGTTGATGGATGTAGCGAGAACTTCACCCTGCTGGTGGTCGGTGTGGTTTCCGATAACTTCGCTGCGTCCGGGAACCGAGATTACATTGACCTCTTTGTCACCGTAAAGTTCGATGAACTTGTCGATGGCTTTTGCGTACCGGGGTTTCTGTGCGTCTGCAAGATCGGCATAGATTTCGGTGAGACGCGCATCGAGCGCCCCGTTTAGAATTTCTTCTCTTAACTGACTAGCAATCATTCGTTTTCTCCTTTTTTTTAAACCGCTATCATGCTCATATTCTATCAAAAGAGGATAGCGCGTTTCAATGTTTCGTAAAACTTCTTTTAAACTTCTTTTCATTTACTAAATATCAAAAAAGGAAAGATTATTTGTCCCTTATGCTTTACACTTACTTCAGGTAAATTATTTACAAGAGAGGTGATCCCATGGCCACATTGAAAGATGTCGCGAATCTGGCCGGTGTATCGAGCGCAAGCGTATCCCGGATCCTGAACAACGACCTGACTCTGAGCGTCCCTCAATCCACTAGGGACAAAGTTCTGGAAGCGGCAGAGTCGCTTGGCTACGTGAAGAAAAAGAAGAAAACCGAAGTTTCCAGCATGCTGGTGGGAATTGTGCAGTGGGTGTCTGCAGAAAACGAAGCAAAAGACCCCTACTACATGAATATCCGCCAGGGAGTGGAAAACTATTGCTCCAACCATATGATCTCGACTATCCGCTGCTTTGC
Organism: uncultured Allobaculum sp.; assembly: GCA_948467695.1. GTDB lineage: Bacteria > Bacillota_I > Bacilli_A > Erysipelotrichales > Erysipelotrichaceae > Allobaculum. The sequence goes on from CAOKFJ010000063.1 coordinate 1,829, forward strand.
TTCCGAGTTCAACGTGACAAAACGTCTGGAAAAAGTGGACGGTCTTGTCTGCATCGGAAAATTCTCCGATGAAGCGCGTCATAAAATGATCGCAATCTGTCCAAACATCATTTTTCTGGACATGAAACTCGATACAATCTCCAACTGCTTCATTATCCCCGACTTCAAAGGCGCACTGCGTCTTGTTGTTGACTTCTTCGTGCAGGAAGGACACAAGAAAGTCAGTTTCCTTGGCGGAGTCGAAAAAGTGGATGGCAAAGTCTATCCCGATGATCGTCTGAAATATTTCCGCCGCTATGCTTCCAAAGCCGAACTCGAATTCCTTCCCTATACCGTAATGAAGGAATTCACACGAGAATCCGGCTACGAGATGATGAAATCGCTCATCACCTCCGGCAATATCCCCACGGCTGTCTTTGCGGCAAGCGACCCGATCGCGATCGGCGCCATGAAAGCCTGCCACGAAGCCGGTCTTCGCATCCCCGAAGATATTTCCATTATCGGTTTCGACAACATCGACGAAGCCAACTACACCTATCCCCCGCTGACAACTGTCTTTGTTCCCACGTATGAAATCGGCTCGACCGGCATGCGTATGCTTCACGATGCATGGAAGCGCAATGAAAACATCCAGCCGATGAAGATCGAACTTCCCTGCTACATGATCACCCGAAACTCCACAAGAACCACTCCGGATATGATCGAACTTGAACCATAGAACCAGAAAGATTTGAATCAGCAATCACCAGATAACCAATAGCGGCTGTCCATTCGGGCAGCCGTTTTTCTATGCTCTTCTTGTTTTTCTGTCGTTCTGCTTTTTGCATGCGGTGCAATTCAGGCGGCGACTGACCGGTTTCCCGTTTCTTCTCCATTTATCGCAAAAACGCAGCAGTGCTCCATTTGAAGGATGCGCTGCTGCGTTTGACTGCATAAAGCGATAGATGAACGTGTCTGAACTACTGTTCCGATGCAGGTTCGCGTTTCTGGATTTCAGCGAAAGGAAGATCGATGATCGAATCTTTTCCCATCATCTGGAAAGAAGCTTTGATGGTGCGGTTTTCTGTATCGACAGAAATAACTTTAACGATGGTGCCCTGAAGCGCGCCGCCGATGACTTCAGCGAAGTCGCCGGGAACAACATCAACGTTTACCGTTTCGACACCGAGGTTGAGGCGTTTGAGAACAGCGTCAACTTCTTCCTGAGCTACAGGGAAAGGTTTGGCGCCTTTTCCGCTCGATCCGATAAATCCGGTTACGCCCGGTGTATTGCGGACGATGTACCATGCTTCATCGGTCATGCGCATGCGCACGAGAATGTATCCGGAGAAGAGGTTGTGTGTCTTCTTGATTTCTTTTCCGTTTTTATATTCGGTTTCAGTTTCTTCAGCAACAACGATATCAAACAGCGAGTCTTCAAGACCCATGGTTTTGATTCGTTTTTCAAGGTTGTCTTTTACACGGTTTTCCTGACCGGCGTACGTGTTGACGACATACCAGTTAATGTTCTCATCATGATTCGACATTTTGATTTCTCCTTTGTCTCAAGCTGTTCTTGATGAAAGTTTCTTGCGCATCGCGCATTCCCGTTTGACTGAAGACGGACTGGCGGGAAAACAATCCGTCCGGATCTAGTGCAGGCATGCTGGCATGTCCGCTAATCTCTTAAAATTCTACCATCCCGCACGCCACTTCGCTGATTAAACTGCCATCTGAGGCACTTGACTTTGTGCAAAGCCTGTCAGTTTCGCCGCGTGATGCCAATATCCAGGCATAAGGCAGAGGGAAAACTTGCACAGCGAAGAAATGTGCGATGAAAAAGACAGGCGCTTGCCTGCCTTGCGTAATCTGCATCTGTTGCGATCAAGCTAAATGGAAACAATCCAGCTGATGAGTCCGGATGCGCAAACTTCACAAATGAAGAAGTAGGCACCAAAGAGCAGCGTGAACAGAAGCACGAGTCCGCTCGACTGCATCAGTTCTTTGAATGTGGGCCATTTGACTTTTTTCAGTGCGGACCAGATCGCCTTAGGCGAATATGTAGGGTCCTTGATTTCAGTTTCAGCCATAATCTATTCCTTTTCTATCCCTATTTCGATTCTTTATGCAAAGTATGCTTATTGCATTTCGGACAGTACTTGCGAATTTCCAGACGGCCTGTCTGATTTTTCTTGTTTTTCTCCGTTGTGTAATTTCGGGAGAAGCATTCTGTACAGACCAAAGTAATCTTATCAGCCATTTTCAGGCCCCCTTTGCAAGAACAGAATATACCATCTGCGCAAATGTAAGTCAATCTTTGCGCACCCGCGCCTGTAAGCGCTATCGGTACTTCTGCGGTATTCAAATTGTGTTTTGTTTATATCGGCATGAGAAACAGCGCTGATTCATGCTCGTTTTTTCGTATCGCCGCTGCATTGAGTCAGCGCCTTGTATCAGTGCGCATGCGCCTAGAGCTGACGAGAACGTCTATGAGCAGATGGACCGCTCTTTGCCAAATTATCCTCTGCGCCGGTCTGTGACGTATGAAGCGTATTTCTCTGCCAGTACGAGAGCGGGCGGTTTGATGGAGGAGAGATAGAGTCTGTCCATTCTTTTCTGGGCTGTTCTGTGCCCTACTGCGCGTCCGTCAGTTTTTAAGATGCCCTCGCAGTAAACCCATGCGCTTTTGGCGCGGTCAACTGCCGAACGTATGCGATAGCGATTGACCCGCATAATCCGGCAAATGATATAGCGCGGATAACCGCAGGCCAGATACGCCAGAATGGTCCAGTCCTCGCTGCTTAGCACATCGTAAAGCAGGTCGAGAACACGCCGGCGCTGACTTTGGCGAGAATATCGCTCTCAAACCGTCCTGCATAGCCTGCCGCTTCGCTGATGGTCATCAGGCGTGTCGACAGAATACCGTCTTCTTCAAGCCCATCCAGCGAAACAGACTGTCGAAGACTGCTGCCGCTTGCCGTCATCTGGCGAATAATGCTGACGGCGCGCTTGTGAAGCATCAGAAAATAGAACGCGCCAATGTCTGTTTTTGATTTTTCCTGATAGCGGTCGAGCATTTTTTCGAAGATTTCATAGGAATGGGAAGTCCACTCATAGCGCGGCATAACGCCTTCGAGATATCCGCGATACACACGCTCAGCGAGCGGCTGCAGATCATTGAACAGCAGCTTGTAGGCTTCTTCATCCTTCTGGCGTATGAGATACAGCATTTCATAGCGGTTCAGTTTGCCGTGAAATTCATTTCTGGGTCTGGGCATGAGTTACCTCCTGCTGAGCATCTGCCAGTCTGTTTCGGGGATGCAAAAGCAGACCTGTCCTCAGACAGATCTGCCTGTAAAATGCTTAGATTTCTTCTTTTGCGCTTTGAATCTGGTACATCAGAATCGCCGCGGCAACCGAAGCGTTGAGCGACTGCACTGCGCCGCGCATGGGAATGTGGACTTTGAAGTCGCACTGACTGCGGACGCTTTTTGACATGCCTTTTCCCTCGTTGCCGATTACGAGAACGAGCGGACGGTCATACAGCCCCTTGCGATAGTCGAGACTGGTCGCGTCAAAATCGCTGCCGGCAACCCACCAGCCGTGCTCTTTGAGTTTGATCAGCGCGTTGGAAAGGCTCGATACCGAAGCGACCGGCATGGAGTAGGCTGCTCCAGCTGATGTTTTGACGGCAGAGGGGGTAAGACCTGCGCCGTTATGCTTGCACAGAATTACTCCGACAGCACCGGCGGCATCAGCCGAGCGCAGAATAGCGCCGACGTTGTGCGGATCCTGAATTTCATCCAGAGCGATGAGCAGCGGATACTTCTCCATCAGCGTTTTCCCCTCACCCGGATCGCCGATTTTATTCATCAGCTCATCGAGCGAAAGGACCGGAAGGTCTTTGACTTTGGCGGCGATGCCCTGATGAACACCGTGATCCGTCATTTTGTCGAGATCCTTTTTCGTTACGGTTTTCAGACGGATGCCTTTGGGAAGCGACGCGAGAATTTTCTGCGTGCGTCCGTCGTTCTGCCCGTTCTGCAGGTAGATTTCAACGATGGTTTTCGGGTTGTCCTTGAGCGTTTCAAATACATTTTTTCCGTAGACGATCATAAGTTTTCACCTAATTTCATGCAGACATCAAGCAGTTCTTCCATGCGCTCTTCGTGATGGTACAGATACAGATACCCGAACAGCGCTTCAAGCCCTGTGGCTTTGAGATACGTCTTGAGACTGGCGTTTTTCGCCGGGCTTTTGACATGGGCGTTGCATCCGCGGCGAACGATCTCTTTCTCGTCTTCATTGAGCAGATTCTGCTCTTCAAGCTGATCGAGAACGGCAGCCTGACCCACAGCGCTGTTGTATTTGGCAGCGCGCTTCTGGAGAACGTCGGCTTTTCGCAGACCGAGATCAAAGAGTGTTTTGCGCACTTTAAGCGAATAAATCGCGTCGCCCATCCAGGCAAGCGTTACCGGGTTTTCTGTAACGATCTCCATTAAACCAGACCCTTTTCGATCAGTTTTGCGCGGCAGGAATCAGCAAGATCAAAGTTCTTTTCCTTGACTGCCTGTTTCCATGCGCGGTACATCTCTTTGTCTTCGTCAGTGGCGCGCTTGATGTCGAGATCAAGTCCGAGTACATACAGCATACCCGTCAGAGCGTTGTACAGTTCATTGATACGCTTGTAATCCAGCTCGCGCTTGCGCAAAGAGCCGTTGAGTTCTTTAATCGCCGACTGCATGGCGGTAATCGCGTTGGGCGTGTTGAGATCGTCCGTCATAGCGCTCATAAACGCGTTCCAGGCGGTTTCATCTTTTGCGCCGTTCTCATCATAGGCATCGGCAAGATCGAGCTGCAGAAGCGCCTGCGTCATCGTTTTTGTGATTTTGGCGATTTCTTTGGAAGAGTCTTCGAGTGTCTTTTCCGAGATATTGAGCGGATCGCGGTAATGTGTCGAGATCAGTGTCAGACGGCATACGGGTCCGGAGAATTCATTGATCAGATCTTTGGCAAGCATGACGTTGCCCAGCGATTTGGACATTTTGATGTTGTCGATTTTGATCATGCCGTTGTGCACCCATGTGTTGGCAAGGGTTGTATCCCAGCTCATGCGCGCCTGAGCGACTTCGTTTTCATGATGCGGGAATTTCAGGTCGTTTCCGCCGCCGTGAATGTCGATGAGCGGTCTTCCGAATACATCATTGATCATGACAACGCATTCGGTATGCCAGCCCGGACGGCCTTTGCCCCAGGGAGAATCCCACTGGATGCCTTTGTCTGTGGTTTTCCACAGCGTGAAATCAAGCGGGTTTTCCTTCTTGCTGTTTTCATCGATACGCGCGCCGACTTTGAGATCATCAATGGGCTGATGGGAAATTTCGCCGTAATGCTTGTCGGCATTGACGCGGAAGTAAACGTCGCCATCTACCGCGTAGGCGGATCCGTTTTTAACCAGATTGTCGATGAAAGCGATGATCTGGTCCATCGTTTCGGTCACACGAGGGGTGTGATCCGGTTTTCTCGCGCCTAAAGCGGTGCGGATTTTTTCAAATTCAGTGATATAGCGGTCGGTGATTTCTTTTTCCGTTTTCTGTTCTTCAATGGCTTTCGCAATGATTTTGTCGTCTACATCGGTGTAGTTGGATGCCGATGTCACATCGTAGCCAAGCGCTTCGAGTGTTTTGATCAGAGTATCGAAGACGACGATCGGTCTTGCGTTTCCGATATGAGGATCGTTGTAAACAGTCGGACCGCAGACGTACATGGAGACTTTTCCTTCTTCCATCGGTTTGAAGTCTTCGACTTTCTGCGTATAGCTGTTAAAAAGCTTCATCTTTGTTCCTCCTATAGAAAAAAGGAAGTTTTCACTTCCTTCGATATAATATCAGATTTTAGCGAGTCCTTGTTTCAAGGACTTAGTTGGCATGAAGAAGCTTGCGAACATCTTCTTCATAAGGTGTGCCTTTTGTATTCTGCTTGGCGAGCTTTGCCCATTTTCTCGTATTCTGCAGATCGTGGTCATACGAGTACTGCAGCGCAATCAGATACTGGAAAATGCCGGCGCTTGTTTCCATACCTTTGATGGCATTTCCTTCGGAATCGGTAAAGCTTTTGAGACGTTCCTTGCACTTGTCGATGTACTTCGCTTCTTTCTTGAACAGAATGGAATACTGAATTTCCAGCGGTTCAAGCTGCTGGGGTGTTCCGTATTCCTTGACAAGGTCCATCATGTGCTGGGCTTTTTTGATTTTTCCCTGAGCCAGGTATACGTAGAAGCCCTGTTCGCCAAGCTGCGCTCTCTGTTTGCGGCGCAGACGCATGTGTTCCATGAACTGAATCTGCTTGTCCACTCGGTCTTTCTGTTCGGTGGCTTCAAGCATGTTCAGACGGATTGCCTCGCGCTCGAAAGCGGAGAACGAAAGTTTT
>CAOKFJ010000064.1 GCA_948467695.1 uncultured Allobaculum sp.
ATCCTTTTGAATTTGGATCGGGTCTAGTGGTAAAAACTTCGGGAACTATAGATAAAGAGATTTACCAGTCTGGAATAACCAGCAGGACTTAGGACACTTTGCGATTATGCCAGACAAGTGTAAACGTCTACTTCAGGTTTGCGATTTTTTCTTTGAGAAGTTCTTCGTTCGGTTCCAGACGCGCTTCGAGCCAGCGGCGATTCAGATTTGACGCTTCTTCGTTGATCTGGCTCTGGCTTTCGGGGTTGTCAACAACCGCGTTTCCATGATTCAGCGCTTCCTGGATGCCTTCGATCGTCGCTGCTCTGAACTGTTCAAAGTTCGCTTTTTCAATCACGGCGATGATCATTTCCAGAATGGACGTGTCATGAACTTCTGGCGCTTCGTCTTTGCGGATCAGTTTCGCATCCGCAAAGTCGAAATGGTCGCTCCAGTTGTTTTCGCCCTGAAGCACCTTGATGATCAGTTTTTCGGACGTTTCATCCAGCGGCACGCTGATCTTCTGCGCCGCATCTCTCCAGCTCATGTTCTGAATATCGACGACAGGTTCGCCCTCTTCATTGTTAAGGAAGACCTGCAGCGACACGTTTCCATGGCTGCCTTCATAACATACAGCTTCATCCAGGCCGGCAATCGCTTCAAAGCGAATGTAGCCTTTGTCTTTGATATCCCATTCCATAGCCGATGAGGCGTGAGTACCAATTCCTTTGTGATACGTTTTGAATCCGTCACCGGTATTGACGCTCAGTGCGGTACCGGCAGAAGCGTGGTCTTTGTAGACACTTGCGTACCCTGCTTCGGCTCTTGTCCATTCCAGATCGGACAGATAGTCGAACGTATCGGCATGATCTGTATCAAATGGACGGATGGTTGTATCAAACCAGCTTCCATCGCCGCCGTTGCCATCTCTTGCATCAAGCGCAAAGACAATCTGATCGCCGGCTTTTGCTTCAATGACCGGAGCGGCTTTCCAAGTCTGGTTTTCTCCAAGATCGCCAAGCATGTCGGCGTCTTCGGGCCAGACAACTGTGCTGTTGTGCAGAATCTGCACACGGACTTTGCCCCACTGACCAGCCATTTTTTCAAAGATGCCCTCTACAGCGTAAGTTCCATCTGCAGGAACCGTCCATGCACGTGCCGTGCGATTCCATCCCGGATGCAGATAGCGGGGACCCGCATACAGCCAGTCGTCGGTATTGGGCGCGGACCAGGCCGTTTCGCCTTTTACCCACTGCGCATCGCCGTCAAATGCAATGAACTTGTTATTGTCGTCAATACGGCCATAGCTCCAGCCGCGCGCACCGTTGACATTGGACACATAGTCTTCTGCAGAATTCCAGGAAGAACGTTTTGTGCGTGTGCAGTGAATGGTGAAGTCTTTATGACCATTGCCATCCGGGCTGGTGACAGTGATCACGATATTTCCGTTTTCATCCGGCTGCGCTTCTGTCCATTTCTGTTCGTACAGCGCACCGTTCGAGAGTGCCGGATTTTCGCCATTGATCGCGATCGAGCTCTTCGCATTGGATGGCACGGCTTTTACATAAACCGCATCACCTTCATACACATCAACGGCATAGTCGGCTTTTCCGTATTCATACACCAGATCGGCTCCGGCAACCGCCAGACCGGCGAGGTTGTAGTCGTCAGTGTGCACAACGCCTTTGTCTTCATAGACCGCCAGTTCCTTGATCACCGCGCAGTTGCGTGCTCCGCCCTCAGATCCCTGAGCCGAAGCGACTTTGGTGAACAGAACACGCAGACCGGTAATACCTTTGGCGGTAAATTCATCTTCAAGAAGGTTTCCATGCGCTGTCTTTTCGTTTTGGGCAACGGTTGTCCAGGTTGTTCCATCCGCTGTGGTCTGGATTTCATATGTGCATGTCTGATAGTCATGTTCAAACTGAACAAGCGCATTGCGAACAGACACCGGTTTTTCAAATGTCAGCGTGAGCGCTTCAGGATTATCCTCAGACACAAGGCCTTCGGAATGCCATACCGTCTCAAGACTGCCATCGATGGCGTTGTCAGCAAAAGATCCGGCTTCTGTGCTGGTTGCGCTAACAGCCGCCTTCGACACAATATTCTGTTTCAGTTCGGACTGATCATGGTCCGCACGTCCTTCTTTGACATAGGCGGACAGCCATACCGGGTTGAACGCATGCGCTTCACGCAGGCTTTCAGCTACAAGCGTAAGCTTCTGCACACCGGCAAGGTTTACATCCAGATCGACGATCTGATCCGTGACAGGCTCGCTTGCGTAAAGCAGCGCTCCGTCTCCATACACTTTGAAAATCACACCATCAGCAGATGTGCCCTGAACAGCCATTTTTCCGGTCAGCTGGGCGTAGTTGCCGTTGAGCTGATAGGAAAGCGGTGCGGCATTTTCCACTTTCAAAGACGATGCATAGTCCTGTCCGCCAATATTTACGGTGCCTGTCTGCAGTTCCCACGGGCTGTTGTCCGCAATCACCGCTTCTTTTTCCGCAAGGAACATGGAACTGTCTTCAAGAGGAATGCCATCGGCAATCACTTCAAAATCCGCCTGCGTTTCATCCGGTTCAACGGTTTTCAGCGTCAGTTCGCTTACTTCGCCGCCAGCTGTCCATGCTTTGACTTTGACATCGCCGGCTTTGCGTGTCGAACGCAGATAGATCGCGGTTTTTCCAAAACGCGCCTGCGATGGATTGGTGCCGACACGCTCATTGCCATCGCCGACCAGTTCGGCTTCGCCTTCCACTTCAAAGGCGACCGGCATGCTCTGGGTGCTCATATTGCCGTCCTTATCGAAAAGACTGACTTCTACGCGAACCATATCGGAACCGTCCGCTTCCCAGACACGGCCTGCAAGATCTTCTTCCAGTCCGACTTTCTTTACTTCGCCTGCCGGACGGATTTCCTGCTCGGCAATCACATTGCCATCCGCATCCAGACCTTCCACCTTCAGCCATGTGCCGTTTGTATACGGAACAGCCGAGAAAAGGAAAGGCGGATGATCGAGTGAACTGGTGTTCTTGTAGTCCATCGGCTCGTTTGTCTTTTCAAACAGTGCCTGATCGCCCTGCATAACGCTCAGGCGAACCTTTTCGGCATTGGAGTACACATAAATTTCGCGTTCAGCATCCGTACCGAGTGTTTCGCCATTCGATTTGTCGACAACCGGCGCTTTTTCAGACCAGCTTGTCGCCGCAAAAAACATTGGACCGGTTTCCACACCGGCGGCTTCAAGCTCGGGATTTTCTTCAACATCGCGCTGAGAAGCGAATGCATAGTAGGAATACTTCGGTGTGCGCAGCAGATCCCAGATACCGCAGTCCGAAGAATGCGGATCATATCCGCGGTTATGGTCAATACCAATCCACATGGTTACACCAATGAATCGATGATTGGAATCCGTATAGTTTTTAATGGAGTCAGCCAGCGTGGTCGCTCCTGTTGCATTAAATGAATAGCCCTCGAACAGGCGGTTGTTGCCCTGCATGACCATGCGCGCTTCGCCGCCCGGATAGTAACCGGATTCATCGCGTTCAGCGCGGCACGTATTCGAAAAGTTCCAGCCAAACTGTTCTTCCCAGAAATCGCCATATTCGCGAATGAATGCCAGCGCATGATCCGACCAGCCGGCAACTTCATTTGTTTTTCCGTAAATGATATCGGCATTGGCGCCGTTGTGCGGATTTTCCGCTGCTACGATCATTGCCGGATATTCTTCTTTGACCAGATCGCAGAGCGAATTAGTAAACCAGCTTTCCACACCGGTCGATTCGTTCAGACTGGCTTCAATGGCAAGCATGCACGGTCTGTTGCGGTCGCGCTGCACAATACGGCGCAGATCGCTTTTGATACGCTGCGCAAAAACCGGATCGCTGTTCCAGTACTGCCAGCCCGGAACAGCTTCAATGACAAGAATTCCCAGTTCGTCGCAGGCTTCCAGGAAGTCGACAGACTGCGGATGATGCGCCGTGCGCACGACATTGAAGCCTGCCGATTTGTATTTGACTGCATCATCGCGCTGCAAAGCAGAAGACGCCGCAAAACCGACATACGCATATTCCTGATGGCGGTTTACACCATTTAGACATTCAAAGGGTTCACCATTGATCACAATGCCCTGATTGACATCCGCTTCGATTGTCCGGATACCGATTTTCTGTTCATACGTATCCACCACAACGCCATCCTGTGTCACTTCAGTGATGAGCGTGTAGCGGTTGGGGGTATCGGGATGCCAGAGTTTCGGATTGGTTACATTCAGTGTCTGTGTCGTGTTCACGCGTGAAGCGGCCTTTACGCTGACAGGTGTGCTCAGACTTGCGGCTTCGTCGCCGTCTTCATCCACCAGCACCGATTTCAGCACGACATCCATATCCGCATCCGACTCGTTTTTCAGATCCGTTTTGACACGAACCGAAGCCTTTTCCTTCGATACCTCGGGATAGTCGACAAAGATGCCGGCATTCTTGTCAAAATCTTCCACCACATCACTGATGTGAACAGGCTGCGTCGATGTCAGCCAGACATTGCGGTAGATACCGCCAAAATAACTGAAATCGAGCTCTCCCTGCGGTTTTCCGGGAGGAACAAGACCATTGTCGGAGTTGTCTGCAAGAACCGTAATGACGTTGCGGCTGCCGTCTGTTTTCACGACATCCGTCACATCGACAGTAAAGGGCAGATAGCCGCCGTAGTTGGTCGCGCTTCCGGTTTCGCTCGCGCATTTTGTCGACATATGCTGACCGTTGACCCAGACTTCGGTAACACCCATAACCGCTTCAAACTCGATGACGATGCGCTTGTTGGCATAGCTGTCATCAAGCATGAAGTGCTTGCGGTACATTGCCGGTCCCTGATAGTTGCGGTTGCCCGAGGCATTAATGCCCTCTTCGCGCACGGTGTGCGGAAGATCGACGCTTTCCCAGCGCTCTAAGGTTTCATCGGGATAGTCCACGTTCACCGCATCCGGGATGTTGCGGCGGATGAACTTCCATCCCTGATTGAAGCTCAGTCTTTCACGAGCGGGGGAAGCTTCGTGAAGACCGTCTTCCTGTGCTGCCTGCACAGGAGACACGGTTGGGGGAAGAACCGTGAATCCTGTCGCGCAAAGTGCCGACAGCATCAGAACTTTCTGAAGTTTTCGTTTCATGTATTTCCTTTCTTTTATGCTTTCTCTGTGTTCATGAAAAAGCACATTTCTGGAAAAATCCTAACAAGTTACCGCTTTCAAGAAAGTTACATTTTGTTAACAAAAGTTATTTTCATTTTTTTACAGCTTATTTATCTTCTTTTTCACTAAATTTGCACCAATTATTTCCTCAAAGTGCATGATCCCTCTCAGTCGTATTGTTCGTTATGCTCTTTTTCTTTGCATAGAGATCGACGAAGCTGATGGGAAGCATTCGTGATCACACTGTTTTTTAAATTTCTTTTCGCAAAATGTTTGCGTTTCAGGAATCTTTTATATACAATGTTCAAGCAATCAAGAAACGCGCCATTAGCTCAATTGGATAGAGCGTCTGACTACGGATCAGAAGGTTGTGGGTTCGACTCCTGCATGGCGCGCCATTATATGTCGGGACGTAGCACAGCTTGGTAGTGCACTTGCATGGGGTGCAAGGGGTCGCAGGTTCAAATCCTGTCGTCCCGACCATTTTTATTCTTTATTTTTTGGCTAGGTAGCTTAGTTGGCTAGAGCATCCGGTTCATACCCGGAAGGTCGTGAGTTCGAGTCTCACCCTAGCCACCACTTTTGTTTGGACCCTTAGCGCAGTTGGTTAGAGCTGCCGGCTCATAACCGGTTGGTCGCGGGTTCGAGTCCTGCAGGGTCCACCAATGCATATGGCCCTTGAAGTCTGCAGACTCGAGCGCATCAAAAAACTTTCGAAAAAAAGTTAAAAAGATGCTTGCAAATCTGAGGCGTTCAAGTTATTATAGTTAAGCACATCGCGGGATAGAGCAGTCTGGTAGCTCGTCGGGCTCATAACCCGGAGGTCGTTGGTTCAAATCCTTCTCCCGCAACCATGTGGTCTCTTAGCTCAGTTGGTAGAGCAAAGGACTGAAAATCCTTGTGTCGTTGGTTCGATTCCGACAGAGACCACCACTTGAAAACACAGCGCTCGAAAGAGCGCTTTTTTCTTTGTCTTTTTTCGCCAGATTCCGCTCTCCGCAAGCCATGTTTTCCTTTCCTACCCCCAGACCAGATCCAAAAGAACGAGACAAAACACCTGGCTGCGGCTGCACGCCTTCCCATGCAGACTGTTTTCACCCACCGGGCCACCCAAGAAGAAGTGCCTTATTTCATTTTTATCGCTCGCTCGATTTGTTTTTGCCTCACTTTTTGTCAGAACCTTAATTTTTTTGATGCATTTTCAGAAAAGACACGTTATTATGGTTAGGCGTTTTCCAAACAGAGTCATCTGGTTGCAGACGCATTTCGAATCTCCATCCGCACCACGCGGTCTCTTAGCTCAGTTGGTAGAGCAAAGGACTGAAAATCCTTGTGTCGTTGGTTCGATTCCGACAGAGACCACCATTTGAAAGCACAGCGCTCGAAAGAGCGCTTTTTCTTTATCTGTTTTTAAGCAGACATTCACAGCGTCCAAACGAACAAAGAGCTTCGGATTTCCGATACGGAACAATCCGAAGCTCTTTTCGATACAATTCAACGTTTAAATTCAGATCAGCTCTTTTACAGCAAGACTATTTGGCCGCTTTTTCTTCTTCTGCCTCAGCTTTGTCTTTGGCGCCTGCCGTTCCCTGTCTGGCAACAGCTTCCATCTTGGCCTTGATGACATCCTGATCACCAAGATAATAACGATCAAGCACGTTCATTTCATCATCAAACTCATACACCAGCGGCACGCCAGTCGGAATATTGAGCGAAACAATCTTTTCGTCATCAATATGATCGAGATATTTGACCAGTGCGCGCAGCGAATTGCCATGCGCCGCAACAAGGATCGTTTCTCCCGCCTCAAGATGCGGTTTGATATTTTCTTCAAAATACGGAACCACTCTTTCAATCGTCGTTTTCAGCGATTCTGTCAGCGGAAGTTCATCCGGATCGATACCAGCATACATCGCCTGATTTTTCGGCGCGCGCGGATCAGCCGAATCGAGCGCCGGAGGCAGCACATCAAAAGAACGGCGCCATATAAGCACCTGTTCATCTCCATACTTCTTTGCGGTATCCGCCTTGTTCAGCCCCTGCAGCGCGCCGTAATGGCGCTCGTTGAGTTTCCAGGACTTCTCTACCGGAATATAGTCTTCATCCAGTTCGTCGAGCGCGTGGTTGAGCGTATGAATCGCTCGTTTGAGATAGGACGTATATGCTCGATCAAACGAAATCCCCTTCATCTTGAGCAGGCGTCCCGCCTGTTTGGCTTCTTCATGCCCTTTTTCGGACAGATCGACATCCGTCCAGCCTGTGAAGCGGTTTTCTTTATTCCATTCGCTTTCGCCATGGCGAAGCAGAACCAGTGTTTTCATATAATCACCTCGCATCAAAGCACGTTGCTGCAAAAAACGCTGTTCAAAGAACGCAAAGCAGCAGAGTTGAGTCAGCTTTGACTGTAAAAAAATTGTAGCAACCCCTTTTTCATCTCCCGTTTTGCATGCCCAGCCATTTTTTTCGACACGCGTCTTCTCTGCGCCTTATGAGGCTTCCTCCTCTTTTTTGCGCCAAAAAGCTTTATATAAAGCCAATACCATACATCCCACTTTGAACACATCAACCCGCCTTTTCCGTACCGCAAAAAAACTTTGCCCAATTTCGCTTTTTTTCTACTTTTTAGTTGCCTTTTATTTTGGAGTGGCTATAATAGTCCTTGCGTTAAGCGAAATGCGCCATTAGCTCAATTGGATAGAGCGTCTGACTACGGATCAGAAGGTTGTGGGTTCGACTCCTGCATGGCGCGCCATTATATGTCGGGACGTAGCACAGCTTGGTAGTGCACTTGCATGGGGTGCAAGGGGTCGCAGGTTCAAATCCTGTCGTCCCGACCATTTTTATTCTTTATTTTTTGGCTAGGTAGCTTAGTTGGCTAGAGCATCCGGTTCATACCCGGAAGGTCGTGAGTTCGAGTCTCACCCTAGCCACCA
>CAOKFJ010000065.1 GCA_948467695.1 uncultured Allobaculum sp.
AACAGCTCTGTTTTCATGCGTAAGGTGAGTGTTGTACACAACAAGCGTGTGTCCGTCTTTTTCCACTTCCATTTTCTGCCATGCTCTAGGCTCATCAATGCCTTCGGAGAACAGCATTCCGCCATCAGTATTCTTCGCTTCAAGAGAAGAAATAATGCCGACACCGTATTCTCCGCCGGAGTAGTCGATCGCTTTCTGGAAAGAGGTATGTGTGTACGTACCATAGGAAGCGATGCGCTCAAGCATGTCGAAGTTGTTTCTTCCAGTATTTACATCGATTTCCTGAACACCGGCAATCGCAACTGCGTTGTCTTTAAGCTGATCATTCATTGCTTTCAGATCAGGGTTTTTGCCTGCTGCGAGGTTGTAGCTGGCAATGCGGATGGAATCTTCAGGGACGAAAGGTTTCAGTCCGCGAATAGCTGCATCCAGAGCATCGTATGCTTCTTTGAGTTCTTCGGATGTTGCGTTTTCTTTAGCGACTGCAGCGCGTGCGGCTTCAATCGCTGCTGCAAGAGCTGCAAAACTTTCTGCTGTATAGCCTTCTTCAGAATATTTCTGCGCCTCTTCGATCAGTTTGCTGACCTCTTCTTTTGTTGTTGCTGAATCTGCACGATAGAGTTCAGCGATTTCAGCATCGGAATATACGCGGTTGAACATCTTCAGTTCATCAATTGCGCCATTCATGAAGCCTGTGCTTTCCATACCGGATTTAGCGCAGTGACCGATTCGCGTGAACGGACCTTTGATTGCTGTCGCAACGGAACCGTTCTTTTCGCCATTGACGTACAGGGTTGTGCTCGAACCATTGGAGACAAACGCAAGGTGTACCCACTCATCAAGGGGAGCAGAGTAATCGAACTGTTCGTCTACAACACTGAATTTTGTCAGACCGACTTTACCTGTGTTTTTCCACTGGTCAAGTTTGATCTCGCCTTCATTTCCGGAGATCAGAACCGCATTTGTGCCTGAGCTTGCTTCGCGTTTAACCCACATGGACGCTGTCCACAGGTTGGTCATATCGTCTTCGCGGTCGAGATCAATGCAGGTGTTTCCGTCAAAATGAATCGCTTTGCCGCGAACGCCGTCTACAAATTCCGGATTTCCCGCGATGGTTCCTGTGTATTCGCCTTCATTGTCTTTGACAGTGCTGCCCTGACCTTCTTCAAACGAGAAGGTGGAGTTTACAGGAACATAGGGTTTCGGCCAGATGATTTCATCTCGGCGCAGGGATACGCCCTCATTGACAAGACGTGTATCGTACTGCGCAATGCGGCCTTTGTATTCATCCCAGGAACGCATATCTTTGGGTGTCCAGCCGACTTCGGCATGACCGGCAACACGCGGATAAATCATGTAATCGAGCGCGTAGTTGTCGTTGATCGTTTCTGTCCACAGACAGCATTCGATACCAATGATATGTTCTTTCGAACCGTATTCTGTCGGATCCCATTTGTAGGAATCGTCAACCGGGTTGAGTGTTGCCCATGTCAGACCATACTTGGACGCATTGTCGTATTTCATGTCCATGTAGGCATGGTGAGCAGGCGTTACAACGTAGTTGAGATCGCCTTTGAGTTTGGAGTTGTTTGTCTGCCAGTACTGAACGATATTGTTCTGCTGGAGTTCTTTGTCTCCGGAAGCAAGCAGAGCGTCATCGAAATTCTGCCAGCCCATAACCTTCTTGCCATATTTGTTACCGATCTTGGCAACACGCTGCATGAAGTAGTTGTAGTCTGCTTTCGCTGTGGAATGCGCTTCGTCACCACCGAGGTTGATGATCTCGCAGGGAGAAATTTCTGCAACCTGACGAACGACTTCTTCAACAAAGGCGTAGGTTTTTTCATTGTGAACTTCAAGAGAAGCCCAACCGACATCGTAGCCGTCGTACGGCTGCGAGTTGTTGTAGTTTCCGGCGTGCGGTTTTCCGTCTTCTGTCGAGCTCAGGAAGTCGAGAGAGACAAGAGCGGCCCATGCATGTGCAGGCATGTCAAACTCAGGAATAATTTCAACGTTGCGCTCAGCTGCATAGGCAACCAGTTCTTTGTACTGTTCCTGTGTGTAGTAGCCGGGTTCATAGCTGTTCGTGCTGCACGATCTGGAGTCGCCGATCGTGAGCAGCTTGCTTAAGGATTCGCCATACATCTCGCCCTTGATTTCCAGACGCCAGCCCTGGTCGTCCGAGAGATGCATGTGCAGTTTGTTGATTTTGAACTGGGAGATCAGATCGATCTGGCGCTCGACTTCTTCAACGGTGAAGAAGTGACGGGCAACGTCAAGGTGCATTCCTCGATAACCATATTCCGGTTTATCGGTGATATCTGCTTCCTTGATTCTCCAGTCGCCGTTTTCAACGACCTCCTGTTTTTCGATGTCCGAGTTGAACATCTGACGCAGAGTCTGCGTTCCATTGTAAACACCCGCAGGTTCATAAGCGCTGATGACAACGCCTTCTGCTCCGGATGTCAACGTGTAGCCTTCGTCTTCAAGATTTTTAAGATCCTGGTCGGTAGTCAAGAGGATATCGCTTGAATCTGCATTCTCGCCCGATTTAACTTCAAGGGGATATCCTGTCGATTTTCTCAATCGTGCCGCAAGCAGCTGTGCCGTCGTATCCAGCTGTTTCAAATCCTCCTTGTCATCGGAACTGATGACAATATCAGAACTTTCCGTCAGCGTGAAGACGCCATCCTTAAACGTGCATTCAACAGGTTTAGGAATAAGCGCCGGATCAGGCAGATTTTCGTCGGCTGCCAGAATGGGACTGGATGCCAGACCGGAGACAGTCCCGAACATCATGCATGCTGACAATGATGCGGCGACGATCTTTTTTAGATTTACCATAAATCCATTCCTTTCTTTTTCTCTTCTTGCGCAGCGCAAGCTTTTAAGACGATAAAAAGGAATTGCACTGCAAATTGGGTTTGAAGCACACAGCCATCCTTGCCTGTTTATGCAGGCTACAAGCAGACATGCAAAGAAGGCGCAGTTTCATGACCCCTCGTGTAAATTCTATAATCAAGCTAAGCGCTTACACAGTTTACAAACCGAATAAAGAAAACAAATTACCAAACCAAGCAAATTTATTGATGATTCAAACGCATTTATGTTACAGAGTAGTAACATTTAACCCGAAATTCGTAAGAAAACGGATTGAACATCTATAACCTCCATTTTTCTTGACGCTGGAAGTTTGTTTTAGCTGACTATGGATATGCGGATCTGGAAAGATGAATGTCCATTCGGCATCAGCGTCTGCTAAGCGTTTTTGAATGACGGGTTCTTGATTTGCGCCATATCGAATGCTTTGCCAAGCATGAACTGCACAACCAGCAACGCATCTTTGAACGTCAAAATCCGGTTTGCCTTTTTCTGTCATAGAAAATGCAAACCGGATTTTATACTGCTCAATTATCGGCGAATGAGAATTCCACGCATATTCGGTTTCGTATTGTGCGTTCTATATACCGCCTTCTTCTCGTCTTCGGAGCATCCAATCAGAATTTTGATCTCAGAATCACCTTTCATCAAATCGACAATGCACATGAGGGCATCCACGGATCTGCCTTGTGTCCCTAGCCAGATGTCGATCCCTTCTCCATCCATTGATTTCGTATGTGTCAAATAACCATAATCCACTTCATAAATAAAATCAGGAAATTTCGGATGCGCTGTTCCTTTTGGGCGATCGATAACGATCTCTGATCGCTGCACCAGACGCTCAAGCGCTCCCCAGAATTCTTCATCAAATGCATGCAGTGAGTTGTCATCCATACGTGTCCCTCCTCGCCTCTTCTCAATTGCTATATTCAATTGCCATTCTTGATTTCATCTTGCCGCATATTCTGCAGGACTGTAGAAACGGCTCCATATCCATCTATATATTTATATATCTTTCTATATCTTTTTTGATATCCTTCCTGCTCTGCGCAAAAAAGCGCATCACGTTTCACAAAGGAAAACATGATGCGCTTGCTGCCGTAATAAGCAGTTCCTGCATCTTATGGTCAGGAATGGTGATACCCTGAACAGTCTGCCGCTTTGTTCTGCGCAGGCGAAAGATAATCAAGCAGCGTGCTGATCTGTCCCTGAAGAACGAGCGACTGATTCTGAATATCTTCTGGAACTAGTTCCTCTTCCAGATTGACTGAAACAAGATGAGCTTTGGGATTATGCGCCACCAGTTTCCAGAAAGGTATTTTTATAATGCCTGGAGTATTGTAGCCCACGCCAAGTTCCAGAAACAGGATTTTGGTATCGGCGTACCTTTCAAGAAAGTCATGATAGCGTTTCTGCGCCGCGTACCATCCCTCATCCTGCACAAAATGGTTGTCGATGCGCAGATTCATCGTCATTGGTCTGCCGCATACAGGACAATGCGGAACCAGATCAGAAGGAATCTTCATATCCCGCTGACGAGCGATCATCTCGCGTACGACCGATTCATTATCGTATGTCTGTTCATGACAGGGAACAGAACATTGCCATAAGCCGTAGTCCCCCTGCATGTAATACAAGCGTCCGGGATCAAAGCCGGCAAGCTGAAACTGGTGATCAACATTGGTGGTGATAACAAAATAGTTTTTGTCTTTGACTAGTGAAAGCAGCTGATCATATACGGATCCAGGGGCTTTTTCATAGCGATTGATGAAAATGTGCCTGCTCCACCATGCCCAGTATTCTTCGAGCGTTTTAAACGGATAGAATCCGCCGCTGTACATATCGGTAATGCCATACTTCTCCTGAAAATCCTTGAAATAGCGTTCGAAACGCTCTCCAGAGTATGTCAGTCCTGCAGCGCTCGAAAGACCTGCGCCCGCGCCGATCACAATCGCATCTGCCTGCTCGATCAGATCGCGCACGTATTCGAGAGGGTAGCTTCGCGCAGAATCGGCTGCCGTTTTTTCGGGCGAAAGAGCGGCATGATCTGTTCGTTTTCCGGTTTCGTTTTTCACTTCGCTACGCCCTGTCTTCTTTGAGCAGCCTGCGGTAAATCGCTTCATCTTCATCTTTGAACACATTGAAAATCACCTCCTCGATCGTGGAATTGTGCGCAAGAAAAGCGTTGACGGTTTTCACGGCGATCTTCGCCGCTTCTTCATGCGGAAAGCGGAATTCGCCTGTCGAAATGCAGCAGAACGCAATGCTTTCCAGATTGTTCTTTGCGGCAAGTTCAAGACAGGAGCGATAGCACGATGCCAGTTCTTTGCGATCCTTGCGCGTCACTTGTCCATAGATGATCGGTCCAACGGTATGAATGACATATTAAGCCGGCAGATTGTACCCTCGGGTGATTTTTGCTTGTCCGGTCTTTTCCGGATAGCCCTGCGCTTTCATCAGTTTGTCGCATTCTTCGCGCAGTTCCAGACCGGCTGCTGAATGGATGGCGTTATCAATGCATCCATGACAGGGAACAAAACAGCCAAGCAGCGCGGAATTAGCGGCATTGACAATCGCATCGACATGAAGACGCGTGATATCGCCTTTCCATAAAACGATGCGCGGATTGGCACGGGTTGGAACAAGCGCATCGGCATAGACAATGCCGCGCTCTTTTTTCTGCTCGCAAAGCACGTCATCTTCAAGCGCTTTGAACTTGGAAGAAAGAGGCATCGGCGGACGCACGTTCATCAGCGAGCGCAGCAGACGTCTGCGGCTTTCTTGATCTTGTCCAAAGAGTTCCGCCTGTTGTGCATACTCAGGCATTTCTGCCAGAAGCATTTCAATCAGTTTTTCGATTTTCTCATTCTGATTCATACTTTCTTCCTCCTTTTTTAACCTTGATTTCTTTGCCACGATTTTTTCAACATACGCAGGAGATTTCAATTTATGTAAAAGACATTCTCCTCATTTTTTCGAAACAGTTCAGGAGCGATCAGCAGGCGATGTGTCCTGCCGGTGACACTGTTTCTTGCATCCATGAAAACTAGAATTTCCCGTTGTCATTTGCGCGATCGTTCGGTTCGGCAATTGTTTCCATTACATCCCAGTGCTCGGCGATTTTTCCGTTTTCCACACGCCACAGGTCATAGTAGCTTGTGGGTCTGCCTCCGAATGTTCCCTCGCTGATTGCCAGCACGAAGTTTCCATTGGCAAGCACCTGATGGACGGTGGTATAGACCATTTCAATGCCTTGAGCGGCGAATGCGGCAAGTGCTTCTCCCAGTCCGGACAAACCATCTGCGATTGCAACGTTGTGCTGAATGTAGGCATCTCCATTAAAGTAATCCGCTGTGCGCTCGGGACGATTGCCCTGCAGAACGTCATACAGGAAGTTTTTGACCAGTTCTCGGTTAGCTTCAGTCAGATCCTGTTCTTCCGCTTCAACAGGTCCATCGATCTGTGTATGTCCCGAGGGGTTGGGTGCGGCTTTTTTGGCGAGATTATCCCAGTGTTCGATGATTTTTCCTTCATCGTCGAAGCGGAACACATCGAAGGCAACCTGTTCGCCTGCGCCGGCAAAATTGTATACCGACTGCAGAAAGACTTTGTCGCCATCTTCATAAGCGCGTACAACGTCCACCGTTGTTTTGACCGGCGCTTTTGCGAGTGCTTCCACCGCTGCGACGAAAGCGTCTCTTCCAGTGCCATAGGCGAGGTTATGCTGAATGTAGCCGGCGTTAAGCAGACTTGCTGCCAAGCGGGCATCTCCGTTTGCGAATGTGCTGATTAATGCGACTGCTTTTTCGATGGTTGTCATACTCTATTCTCCTTTTCTCGTGTGTGATGAGTCTTCATATACTGACTGCGCAAAGCTGAATGATTGCAGAAAATTTTCTATTTGCGATCTTTAGCGTTTCCGTCTTTGCGCTTGTATCGTATACCTTTAAAAACAACTCGATAAGTACGCACAATAAAGTGGTATAGGCACCTTAAGGTAACCAATGGCTATCTAAAGCGTATTTGGACACAATTTTTACGAATGTTTTCGGGTATCAATTTCTCCTTCATTCGTCTATGCCGTCGTTCAGTGCAGAAGATGCGCTAAAATAAAACCAGACTTATCGATTGCGGCAAAAAGATCAATCGATATGTTTGGATAAGCAACGATTCACATGGGAGGAATTGAGATGAACGAAACACCTGTTCTGCCTGCATGCCCTGTCGAGACGACACTGTCATTAATCAGCGATAAATGGAAAGTTCTGATCATTCGGGACCTGCTTGAAGGAACAAAGCGTTTTGGAGAACTCAAACGCTCTCTTGGCGGCATTTCGCAAAAGGTTCTTACCAGCCAGCTGCGCCAGATGGAGAAAAGCGGTCTGCTTGTCCGAACCGTCTATCCCGAGGTTCCGCCGCGCGTGGAATACTCGCTCACCGAACTGGGCATGAGTCTAAAACCGATTCTCGATGCCATGAAAGCTTGGGGAGAAAGCTACAAAAGCCGGTTAGAATAGACGGACAGAATAATGGTAAAAGGAAATGAAAAACGCCATTCCACTTTCTTCCCTTGCAGAAAGATAAGAGGAATGGCGTTTGGTTTTCATGATGAAACGGATAGGTGAACCGACTGTATTACTGTTCATCTTTCGATGTCTGCGTTTTGCACAGTGCCCAGAACTCTTCAAGGTTTCTGTAGTCCGGCATTGTTTTCCATGCGCAGGCTTTTTTCTGTTCATACTCTTTGTCATCCGGTGAACAGATCGCCACACATGTATAGCCGTTGCCGCTTGCGCAGCGCAGCGCATAGAGCGCATCTTCAAAAACCATGATCTCGTCTTTGTCAAAATTCATTCGGCTTCTCGCAAGGTCGTACATTTCCGGTTCGCTTTTGCCTACCGAGACACTCGTGCAGTCGAATACGCCATCGCATGTCTTTTCCAGATCATAACGGCGCAGAACAGAACAGATGCATTCACCATCGCCGGCTGTCGCGATCATCGCAAGGATATCGCGGGCTTCCAGTTCGGCGAGAAACTCTGCCGCTCCTGGAATCAGTTCGACATCTCTGGCGTAAATCGTTCGCAGCCTGTCGCGGAAAAACAGAAGCATCTCGTCTTCCGTTTTCTCGAGATGATAGCGCGTGATAAACAGTTGCGCTGCATCCTTGAGCGATGCGCTGACCATCTTCTCGAAAGGAAAA
>CAOKFJ010000066.1 GCA_948467695.1 uncultured Allobaculum sp.
AATAATAAATCTAAAAACCATCTCTCCCGCGCGGGACCGAGTATGCGCGAAGCGTAGGGGAAAGTAATCAGCGGAAAGAGAAAGGACGAAACGCTCAGCAGAAAGTTCATGAAAAAGTTCACGACAATGGACGGTTTCTTTGTTGAGGGTTTCTTCATAAGATCTCCTTCCTTTCAACAGGTGCTATCCGCGGGCACATGGCAGCATTTTCCATGCGGCGCAGCGCGAATGGATGCCGCCGACCAGACTTTGCGCGTTTTGAGCGGGCACGTCTGGCAGAAATGGCAAATACGTTATGCATAATACTCCTGATGTTTGCGCCTGCGCGCCTGCGTGCCTGCGTGCCTGTTTACCGGTCCGCATGCCAAGTCTTTTGGCATCCCTGGACAGTTTCGCCGCGCTTTCTGGCTGTTTGGGTGTGTTCATCAAAAGCATACTCAATAAACATCGAAAAACCGCGTGAGGCAATCAGAAAATTGCAGGGCGCATTTGATGCAAGTCCATAAAGATGGCATAACTACGGAACTTGTTGTAAAATTAGCGTCGGTAACTGTCGATAACGTTATCTTCGCGGTTTATGTTATAATTCCCCAATCCGGGGAATTTGTCGACAATTTATAAACATCGAATTGAATTTCTAACGCTGATGGATGAGATTGCGCTTACATACAGTGCCTTCTCCATATAAAACACAAAAAACATCAGCATCCCCTTTTTCTATGCTCATTTAACTCAGGTCTACAGGAAGGTAAGAAAGAGGAAAATGAGTAAAATGAAACTGTATTAAGGAGAAGGCCTGTGACTCGTATTGGAAAAATTAAACTGGTTCTGGAAGTGCTTTGGAATCTCTGCCTTCTCGGACTGCTCCCCTTTACAAAAGCGTTGAAGTTCAGACTGATTCTGGTCTATGTGGTGATCAACCTGCTTTGCGGTCGCTACCGCAACAACGCCCGACTCATTTGGGATGAAGTGCGCTATCTGGTGACCGCCTATATCGGCGTCTTCCTGATTGATCTGCTTATGATCCCACTTCTTCCGTTTTCATGGTCGATGTTCGGACGTCTGCTTCTCTATGTCGTGCTCAGCGCGCTTGGCGTGCTTGTCATCAACCGCTATGCGCACCTCATTTTCTGGAAAACTGTTAAAGAAAATGTGCTGATTATCGGTACCGGCGAATCTGCGGCGAATGTCTATGATGTCTGCAAGCACAATCGCTTCTCGCTTCTCGATGTGCGCGGATTTGTGGAATTTCCCCACATGGAGGACCATTTGCCCGAAGCGGTAAAGAAAAAGGTTCCTGTCTATCCGCTCAAAGATCTTGAAAGCGTTATTAAAAAAGAAAAAATCGCGACCGTGCTCGTTGCGGCGCCGGGCAGCGGCTCAAAAGTCATGAAGTCGCTCATGCGCCGCATTATGAAAAGCGTCGACAGCGTCAAATACATCCCGATTCTCGAAGACCAGATCAACTTCGCGTCCACGATTGATGATTTCGATGGTCAGATCATGATCTCTACATCCACCGGACGAATGACATGGTCCGAAAAAGTCCTCAAACGCACGGTCGATCTGCTCGCGTGTATCCCCGGACTGCTTCTGCTTGTTCCGATGACGATCTTTGTCTATTTCATCAATAAAAAATATGGAAACGAAGGACCGATTTTCTTTACACAGGAGAGAATCGGCAAAGGCGGAAAGCCGATCCATATTTATAAATACCGATCGATGGTCATGAACGCCGACCAGGTTCTTGAAGAACTGATGGCGAGCGATCCGGCGATTCGCGAAGAATACGAGAAAAACAAAAAACTCGAACACGATCCGCGCATTATTCCGGCATGGGACAAACTGCGCGCCAAAAGCATCGACGAGTTTCCGCAGTTCATCAATGTGTTTAAAGGCGATATGTCGCTGATCGGGCCGCGCCCCTATCTTCCCCGCGAAAAGAAAGACATGGGCGAGAGCTATGACGAGATCATTCAGATGAAGCCCGGCATCACCGGCATGTGGCAGACACACGGACGATCGAGCGTAGACTTTGAAAAGCGCCTTGAACTCGATTCGTACTACTACCACAACTGGAGCACCTGGCTCGATCTGACACTGCTTGTGCGCACGCTCAAGACCTTTGTCTCCAAAGAAGACAGCAACGCCATGTAGCGATGTTCGGTCTTAGATGACGCATGCAGGAAAGAATCTGTTTTTTGAAGCGCAATGCAAAGCCGTACAGGCACGCTTGCATATCCATGCAGCGGCTTGTACGGCTTTTTTCGCGCTCAGGATAAAGCGAAAAGAAAGGGTGCGGACAGTTCCCAGAGCGCATGACGCAAAAAGAAGAAAGAAAATGATCTGGCGTTCGTAAAACTAACCGAAATCTAACCATTGAACTGGCATCATTAGCATGCAGACAGGAACAGACCGGTAGAGCATATGAAAGCCGGTTTTGAAATCCAGTCTGCATGCAGCATTGCACTAAGGAGAATCACTCATGAAACACAAACACATGTCCGCCGTTCTGGCTGCAGCCACGCTTGTTCTTGGCACCGGCATCACCGTTTTTGCAGCTGGACGCAGCGTGGAATACCGCAAGGAAGTTTCGCTTCCCGCACAGGGCGAAACATTCGCCTTCGATACGACGGAAGTGCCCGAAGGCGTTTTGTACACCGATGAAATCCATATGGAAGGCGAAGGACAGTTCAGCCTGAATGACGCTGTATACAAAGATGAAGTTCATATCGAAGGCGTGGATGAAATTTCGCTTGAGGACATCGATCCCGAACATGCGCCTGAACAGGATGGTCTGATCTTTCAGGCAGAAGTTCACCTTGATGGTGTCGACAGTATTCCTCTGCAGTAAAAGCGGCGAAAGCCGTTCATAAACGCAAATACCGCATACGTGCTGTTTTACCTCTCCGGCGCTCGTCCTGGCCGACATAAAGCGCCGGTTTTTTTGCGCTTTTCATGCGGTAAGCGATACGCTGTATGAAACGGTACATATGCTGACGATCCGAAAAAAACATATCCATATATGGCACACAGACCGGGCATGCGGCGAATAAGAAAAAAAGACGGTCGAATATGACCGCAAAGGAGATAAACGAATGAAAACGAAAACAGTATCTATTGCAGCAATGGCAGCGCTTGTGCTGCTGAGCGGATGCAGCGCGCCTTCTTCAAAAGACGCGGCATCTTCGCGCTCCGACAGCTCACAGCCGCTGACTTTTGATCAGACATCAGGCAGCGATCTGTCCGAAGGCGTGATTTTCCAGGATGAAATCAGTCTTTCGCAGGAAGGCGGCATTCCTCTCGATGGCAGCGCTCCTGAAACGCAGTCATCGATTGATATGAAGGAAGGCAGCAATTAGCATATTAACTAGCGAATATAGATATATACATACAAACTGGGGAGGTGATGAGTATGAAACTTCTTCTTGCAGAGGATGAACAGGCTTTGAGCAATGCGATTGCCAAAGGCCTTCGCAAACAGGGATTTGCGGTGGATCAGGCTTTTGACGGACAAAGCGCGCTCGAGCTGTATGAAATCAACAGCTATGATCTGCTCGTTCTCGATTTGAACCTGCCGCTGCTTGACGGCATGGATCTGCTCGCGCAGATTCGCCGCAAAGATATGCAGATCAAAGTGCTCGTGCTCAGTGCGCGAAGCAGTGTGGAGGACCGCGTCAAGGGACTGAATGCCGGGGCGAACGACTATCTGGTCAAACCGTTCGATTTTGAAGAACTCATCGCCCGCATCAACAATCTTCTGCGTCAGTCGTTTGTGCAGATGCCTTCAACGCTTTCCATACAGAATGTCTCCATTGATCTGCTCGCGCGCACAGTTTCTGTCCAGGGAAAAGAGATTGCGCTGACCAACAAGGAATACGGTATTCTTGAGTACCTGATGCGAAGCGCCGGACGAACGGTCAGCCAGAGCGAACTGATTGAGCATGTGTGGGAAAGCGAAGCGGATCCTTTCTCCAACGCGCTTAAGTTTCAGATGCACTCGCTCAAGAAGAAACTTGGCGACGCGAATATCATTTCGACGGTGCGCGGGCAGGGCTATCGGATCGATGCGGACAGCACGCAGACGAAAAACAGCAGCGAGGCGCATCATGCGTAAGCTGTCTTTGCGCTGGCGCATCACGCTTTCAATGGGCGCGCTTGTTCTTCTTGTTTCGCTGCTTCTGACCGGACTTTCCATATGGAATGTCTCGCGGCAGTTTGTGATGCCGCTCAGCGAAATTACAGTACCGCAGGTTGATATGACAAGCAGCGCTGACCTGCAGGATCTGGAGCTTCTGCCTAAGGACGGCAAAATGCCGGATGGAGTCATCTATCAGGAAAAAGTCAGCCTGGATCCGTACAAAGCGCAGATGCAGTTTTCTCTTTCAAGTCTTTTTTGCGTCGCGGCGATGACGCTGGCAAGCATGGGTATCGCCTACTCGCTTTCCGGAAAAGCGCTTCGACCGCTGAGCGAGCTGAGCAGAGAAATGGATGCGATTGACTCGCGCGATCTGTCCAGACGTGTCAGCGTGCCGGAAACAGAAGATGAAATCGCGCATGTCTCAAGCGCCTTCAACCATCTGCTTGAGCGCCTTGAACTGGAGATGGAACGCGAAAAACGTTTTTCCTCGGATGCGGCGCATGAACTCAAAACGCCGCTCGCGACAATCATCACAAATGCGCAGGTACTCAAAATGGACGACGAACCATCCATCGAAGACTACGCGCACAATCTGGAGATTACGCTTGAAAGCGCGAAGCGTCTGTCCGAAGTGGTCAATGCGCTGCTTGCGCTTCACCGCCATGAGACGAATCTGACTGTGGAAACGATTGATCTGGCGGATCTGTTTGGACAGATCCGAAGCGAGCTTGAGCCTGTCTACGGTTCGAAAAAGCAGACCATCCGCATGGATCTGCATCAGGCAAAGCTGAAAGGAGACCGGCTTCTTCTGTATCGGGCGTTTTTCAATCTGGTCGAAAACGCCTGCAAGTACACACCGGATAATGGAGAAATCGTGATCGCCTCGCATGCCCAAAACGACAGTACGATTGTGTCCATCACCGACAACGGCATCGGTATGGATGATGAAGCGATTGCGCATGTGTTTGAACCGTTTTATCGGGCGGATGCATCGCGTTCGCGAAGTGCGGGAGGAGCGGGGCTAGGTATGGCGATCGCCAAAGAAAGCTTCGATCTGCACCATGCAGCGACGACTGTAATCAGTTTTCCCGGTGCGGGAACGTCTGTAAGAGTCAGTTTTACCGATTCGTCTGAAAAGAAATCTTCTGCAGGGCGGCACGCGTGCGAGCGCGGCGCTGGCTGAAAAAGAATAGTTGAGGAAATATCCGGCATTGATGCGCGTGGCAAATAAAGCGCATGGATGCCGGTTTCTGTCTTTTCGAGGCATGCAAACAGGCGGGCAAAGAGAAAGGGTTTAAATCAGATCCATTCGATAATAGAGATACACAAACCATAGAAAGCGATGAAGACGAAGATTTTCTGCAGGCGCAGTTCAACCCTGAAGATCTGTGCCTTGTGTTTCGTCTTCTGGAAAGGTGAATCCCTATGACAAACGTATTTACAAAACTGCATGAAGACATGCTCGATGAAGAGATCAAGCATGAAGAAAATGTGATCAGAAAAGAACAGGACAAGATCCGCAAGCACGATGAAGAAATGAAAAAAGAGAACCAGAGTCTGGGCAAAGATATTCACGATGATGAAATCCATGCCGAAGAAAAGAAAATCGTGCGCGAATCGCATCGTCTTGACCGTCATGAAGAAAAGCTTGGCGCGCTGAAAGGCGGCAAGTATTCGCAGGAAGAAGCATGCGAAAAAGCCGAGGAGTTCAAGGAACTCGCCGATAAAGCGCGCAATGAGAAAATTATCGACGAAGATCTGTTTGAAACACCGATTCAGCCCCTTCACTAAAACGTTTCGCACGTCATTTGCGCCCCGTTGTATTGGAAACGCTCCATGCGGCAGATATACGAAAAGACCAGCCATTTTCGGTATAACCGAAGACGGCTGGTCTTTCATATGTCTTTTGCGGATCGGGAAAAACGGATCAGAATTGCAGAAAAGCTTTACTTTGAAGTCTGATCAGCATCGTTTTTATGGCGCGATTCATGGTTTTTGGGACCGGGAAGCGTGTCGCGGTAGAAGAACATGGTGAAGGTCGCGTTGGCGACGAGCTTGCCTTTTTCGTTGACGATTTCAACGTCGTAGACGCCGGTGGTTTTTCCGGCATGCACGCGCGTGGCGGTCGCGGTTAAAAGACCGGGCGTGGCGGCGCGTATAAAGTTGATGGAAGAACCGAGCGTGACAACGTGCGGCGTGTTGGTCAGCGCACAGACACCGGCGGTTGTATCAGCGAGCGTGAAGACAGCGCCGCCGTGAACCATGCCGTAGATGTTGAGCACCTCCTCGGTGGCGTTCATCTGGGTAACGGCAAGGCCGTCTTCGAGGCGGGTGACTGTCAGACAGGTGTTTTTGAGAAACGAGTCCTCGGCATTGAGCTTGTCGACAATGTCCTGATAGTCGCGCGTATCCGTGGCGAACTTGCAGTCGGTCGGGGTAGGTGTACGGTACATGGTGAAATCCTTTCTATATGAATTGATGCGATTGTGTGATGACGAAAAAACGATTGAATCACAATTGAAATTTCCTATGAAAAACAATATCGAATACAGCGTCGGCGTGTAAATCGCCTTTGTGTTTTCGGGTGCGTATCGGGTGAGTATGCGAATAAAAATGATGCCGCTGGCATCGCAGTTCGCTCATACAAAGCTCATAATATAGGCAGAAGATGCGCAGCGGTTACCGGGCGGTTTTTCTTGCAAATACTGTATCGAATTGGTAAGAAGAAGAGTATACATCGGATCGTCCGGTTTACGTGAGTTAAGGGCGGATTCGAGCGAGGAGTGAGACTATGAATTTCTTTTTCTGGATTATTGCTGCACTGCTGGTCGGCATGGGCGGATTTACCGGCTATACCAACTGGAAGCTTTATTTTGATTCTAAAAAAATGCGCGAGCATGTGCTCAAGACGCATCAGGACACTGAGGTTGTTCACATCGGCACCATGCGCATCTGGATGTACGCCGCCATGGCTGCGGTGTGTATCGCGCTTGGCATCATGATTCTTGTTATGCCTACGGCAAGTCAGGCGGTGGAAGAAGCGCGCTATTCGCAGGCGGTTGTCTACTTTGGCCTGGCGGTGTTCGCGTTCGCCATGTTTGGCGAAGCGATGACCGACAGCGTGATCGTGCTGACACCCGATGCTTTTCTGTATGAAGCCGGAATGATCCGCTTCAAAAACATCCGCTCCGTTGAAGTGGCAAAAGGATGGTTCAAATCGAGTTTTATTCTTCTGACAGGCGCCAAGGAAATCGCCGTCAGCAAGAAAATGGCCGCATGGACAGATGAACAGTGGGGCATCTGGAAAAAAGAGCGCAAAACTACATTTAAAAACCGCAAGGAGCGCCGTGCGGAAGCCCGCAGAAAGAGAGAGGCTGAATGAGAAAACTGATTCTTCTGGGGGAAGGCGATTTTGGACCGGCGCTTCTGGCAAGTCTGCTTGCGACAGCCGGAATCGACAGTCCGGAAGATACGTTCGCGATCGAAGGAAACGATCATGAACGCATTCGAAAAGCCATTGATTCGATCTGCAACACCATTTACCGCAAGGATTCAATTGTGGTGCTGTGCGATTTTGTCAACGGCAGCGCCGCGCAGGAAGCGTGGCTTGTCGCGGAAAAGCGCAACATGATCAGCCGCATGATGATGATTTCCGGAGCAAACGTCAGCGCACTTGGCGCTGCTCTTCGCTTTCGCGAAACCATCGAGGATGATAAAACGTTCGCATCGACCGTGGTTGCCGAAGCGCAAAGCTCCATTCAGGCATACGGCGTGTAAGGAGTGTGCGCCGCGCACAGGCGGCATGGATGAATCCCGCCGTACCGCATTCTGCATGCAAACCAGACCGGGCAAAATGATGCGTCCTTGTAAAGTAGACAGAGGAAATATCTAAATGGAGTCCAAAGAT
>CAOKFJ010000067.1 GCA_948467695.1 uncultured Allobaculum sp.
ATCAAAGTCGTCACCGCCAAGGTGTGTATCGCCAGTTGTGGACAGTACCTGGAAGGCGCCGTCATCAATGTTCAGAACGGAAACATCGAAAGTTCCGCCGCCAAGGTCGTAAACGAGAATATTGCGTTCTTTATCATTTTTTTCAACACCATAGGCAAGAGCGGCTGCGGTCGGTTCGTTGATGATACGTTCAACTTCCAGACCGGCGATAGTGCCTGCATCTTTTGTAGCCTGACGCTGAGAATCGTTGAAGTAAGCCGGAACAGTAATAACGGCTTTTGTTACGGGTTCGCCAAGATACTCTTCTGCATATGCTTTGAGATACTGCAGAATCATCGCGGAAACTTCCTGCGGTGTATATTCTTTTCCGTCGATGGACACTTTTTCGTTAGTACCCATTTTACGTTTGATGGATGCGATGACGTTCGGGTTGGTGATTGCCTGACGTTTTGCGGCATCGCCGATAATACGTTCTTCGCCTTTGAATGCAACAACAGACGGGGTTGTACGGTTTCCTTCAGGGTTGGGGATAACTTTCGGTTCTCCGCCTTCCATAACTGCTACGCAGCTGTTGGTTGTACCAAGGTCAATACCAATAATCTTGCTCATATCTAATGCTCCTCCTTATTCGCTCACTTTAACGAGCGCGGGCCGCAGAATGCGGTCTTTGAGCTTATAGCCTTTTTGAAATACTTCTGTGACAATACCGGGTTCCACGCCTTCTTTGCTCTCGGTCTGGAGAGCCTGCATGAAGTTGGGATCGAACGGTTTGTTCAGCGCTTCGACTTCCGCAACGCCTTCATTTGTAAGAGCGTTGACGAACTGGTCGCGGATCATTTCAAATCCGCGTACATAGTTTTCGACTTCAGGTTTTTCCGGTTTGGCTTCAAGCGCCCGGTTCATGTTGTCGAGAATCGGAAGCAGCTCGAGCGCTGCGGACTGAAATCTGTATTTTTTCGCCTGATCTGTCTCTCTTTGCAGACGCTTTCGGGTATTGTCCGTATCAGCGTAGGCGCGAAGCAGGGCGTTTTTGCTTTCGCCGAGCTCCTGCTGAAGAGCTTCAATTTCTTTATTCAATACATCAATTGGATCTTCCTGAACATCTTCAAGCTCAGGGTCTGCCGGGACTTCAGCAGCAACTTTCAAATCATCGGTTGGTGTATCGCCGCCATGTGTTTCGAATTCTGGCGGGGTCGACTGATTTTTACTCATCCTGTCCTCCTTTTTGTCCGGGTCCGAACATGTGTTCAATCTGTTCAGACAGAAAATCCATCAGGGCAATGACTCTCGCATACGGCATGCGGTTGGGTCCGATGACCATCAGCTGTCCTTTTTCATCGGCGCCTGAATTGAAGGCAGCCGAGACAATGGAACAGTCGCCGATCTGGATCAGTTTGTTTCGCGATCCGATCGTCGTGGAGACGTTGCCTTCGCTGCCGGCCCATTCATGGAAGAGGCGCTCGTTTTCGAGAATGCGCATCAGTTCCTCAAGCTTGGGCATATCGGCAAATTCCGGCTGTGCCAGCATGTTGGCACGACCATAAACGGTCGAGTTCTGGCTGGCAAATCCCATGACGGCGGAAACAAAAGCTTCGAAAAGCACTTCGTTTCTTCCGACCGTTGCGGCGAACTCGGGCTGGATGGCTTTGAACTGATCCACAAGACCATCAATCGGCACGCCTTTGAGGCGTTCGTTGAGAAGGTTTGTGCATGTCTTGAGATCTTCAAGCGATACATTGTCGTCAAAGCTGAACATCCGATGCTCCGTATGTCCGCTGCTCGTAATGACAACGGCGACCGCCTGTCTTGTGTTGACAGGGATCAAAGAAAGCTGTACAAGAGTCTGCCGGCTCTGCTCCGGTTCGATGACCATACTCGTCAGGTGCGTCATTTCCGCAAGGATCGAGCAGCTGATGCGGGTAATGTCTTCAAGGGAACCGTGCCGTTTCGAGAACATCTGTCGAAGCAGCGCTTCCGATTTTTCATCGAGAGAAATTTCCATCAGGTTTTCCACATAGTAGCGGTAGCCTTTCGAAGATGGAATTCTTCCGCTCGAAAGATGCGTTTTCTCCAGAAGTCCTTCTTTTTCAAGCAAAGCCAGTTCGTTTCGGATCGTAGCTGATGAGACGGAGAAGTCCAGCAGAGGGATCAGTGTTTTGGAACCCACGGGTTCCGCGGTGCAGGTAAACTGTTCGACAAGAGCTTTAAAGATCGCGTTCTGTCGTTTTGTCAGGTCCATGTTCCCACCTCTTTTGGCACTCAATCTGTTCAACTGCTAATATGATAGCACCGACTTTAGCAGATGCAAGCTTCAAGTGCTATCTGATGTTATTTTGACAGTTCACCTCCCCTTTGCCTACTTAGATGCCTGTTCTCTTTGCGACTTCGCTATACTGATTTCATGAACAGAAATCATCTTAATTCAGAAGCATTTTCATGCTCTCAGATTCATGGCGGCTATACACTTCAGACGCCCGAAGCGCCTGAAAGCGGCAGTCTTGCGCTTCATATCTGTACAAATCCAGACGATGTGCTTGCCGCCAGAAAACTGCTCGAAGGCGATACTCTTCCTCTTTCGAGATGGTGCCTTGCCTGGCAGAAACATACAGGCACCGTTTTGCGCGTAAACAGTTCCGACTGCGGGCGCGGCGCGTTTGCGGCAGATACCTCGATCATGGACTGCGATGGGCTGTACACTACCGATCCCGATGTGCTGATCGGCGTCTTTACCGCCGACTGCATCGGCATGCTTGTCTTTGATCCATCCATTCCCATGATCGCCGCCGTTCACTCCGGCTGGAAAGGCACAGCGCAGGCGATTCTCATTCATCTGCTCGAAGCATTGAAAAAGGATGGACTTCTCCATCCCGAAACACTGCATGTCCGTTTTTCTCCCTCGCTGATGCCGGATTCCTTTGAAGTCGGTCCCGATGTCGTCGATGCCTTTCATTCGATGGCAAAGACATACGAGCTTGATCTTTCCGGCATGATCAAAAAAGGAGAAGGCGATCGTTCCTATATCGATCATCAGGCGGTGCAGATGGCCATGCTCGATCTGTATGGCGTGCCTCATGAAAACATTCAGCTGAGTTCAACCGATACAAAGACCACACCGGAATGCTTCTCCTATCGCCGTGATGGCCGAAACTGCGGCGAACATTTCTCATGGATCTATATCGACGGCGCCGGCTCTGCTCTTTGATCGCTTTTGAAAAATGCAGATCAGACTGCAAAGTAAAATCCCCGAAACGCATCTGTTTACCGAACGTCTCGGGGATTTTTCCTTTGAAAGTTGTGAGATCAGGCAAGCGTGCCTTCCTTTTCTTTTCGCCGTATAGCCGCAATAAAAATCAGCGCAATGATGTACATGCTGATAAAAAGTCCCCAGAACCAGTACGTGAACTGGAAATTTTCTGTATAGGTAAATGCCGATCCCATTTTCCAATAGGAGAACAGCGCAAGCAGCACAATTTCTCCCACGCCGGCAAGCGCCGCCGGATTGAGCGCGCCAAGCGATCTTTGCGCCAGTCCGAAATACACGCCCGCAAGCAATGTTCCCAGAACGATATACACCTGAATCTGAGAACAGAAATCATAGATCGAGCGGTTTCGGGTAATGATCGCCATCATTTCTTCATTCACTTCGCCCTGCATCTGTATGCGCACCGCCATCGCGTGATTCATCGCAAACATGCTCGCCGCAAACAGAACCGCCATCAGGCAAAGTATGCCAGCCATGATCTTCTTCCATTGATTGTTTTTCATATTGATTTTCCTTCGTAGGTATCTCTGTCAATTCTTTTTCATCAGATGCATGCGTGGCTGCGCATGCATCGCACGCAGTTTCTTACCGCTTTGAAGACTGTCTGAACAAAAGCAGGCTGCCCGCATAGATTGCCAGAATGATAAGCCAGAATCCTGTGCTGCAAAGCATATTGATCGACAGCGCGAAGAACGAGCCGGTTGCCGCCAGCGAGATCAGTCCAGATACAAGCGCCAGTGCGATTGTAGTGCCTAGACCAATATGACTCCATACCGACCTGCCCGAAACAAGCGCGAATCCGGCACCAAGAAAGACAGGCAGAATCATCAGACAGATCAAAGCATTCTGCCATACAGAAATCAGGAAGCCCTGTTCCGGTCTGCTCCAGTGCGGCAGCATATAGGCAAATCCGGCTGTCGCCACAATACACACGACAGAAAGCACTCCCATTGTCCAGATCATTGTTTTCTTCGTCACAAGTCGCTCCTCCCCTCTCCATGACATCATTGAGATACATATTCATCTATATTGTACGACTTTATTTTACCCCCCCACGCATTGTTTTCTACAAGTATTCGTTTTTAAAAGCGCATAAAGCAAATAACAAAACGAAACAAATCCGCCAAAAGAAAAAGGTTTCTTTTGTGTTGGCATCATCCTGATACACCAAGAAAAGAAACCTCAATTTAAACGAAATAATTTTAATTACATTTGATTTTACTCATAGACCGTTTCAAGTGCTGCGGATCAGCACAAATCGAACGCTCCATGGTGATGCTCCTCAAGGTGCGGTTCTGCTTTGCGAATGCATCTTTTTTCAGTTTGTTTTCGGTTCAAAATCCTTCATCCATACCGGACCGTTTAGCGACCGTTTTGACCGGTCCGCACGCTGGACCATCATTTCAAGCGTTCCCTGGCGCAGTTCAAACATACGCTCAAGACGTTTGACAAGGTCATAGCGCATCCCTTCCTGCAGCCAGCACATAAACACGCCGCCCACTTCCATGCGATACGTCTGCACGATGATTTCCTGATCTTCTTCGCTCACATCATAGAGATTAAAAATTCTGGTGCCGAAATAGTCGCGGATCAGTTCTTCCACCATGGCATTCAGACGCATATCGAGAATTTCGCGGTTTTTGGAATAGTAGATATTGCGGTAGAAATCGAGGTTGTCCTGCAGTGCGCGTGCGCACGCCAGAAATCCGCTTGTAAAACTGCCGCCTTCTGCGACAAATGCATCATGCACCTGATCTTCGACAATCGAGACGACCAGTCCGGGCAGATCTTCAAAATGATAATAAAACGAGTTGCGGTTGATCTGACAGCTGGCAACGATTTCCTTGACGGTGATTTTATCCGCCGGCTTTCCCTGGCAAAGTTCAATAAACGTATTCTGAATATGTTTGCGAGTCTGTTTCATAGCGTATTCCTTTTAATGCGATGAAGTGCATAACAGGAGTGTATCAAAAGACAATCGGAATTCAACAACGCCATAAATATGCCCGACTTTCTGCGCCTGCGCACTGATCATGCCGGCATATGTTCCATCCGGATTATTTGATCCCTATCCGATGCAAGACTTCACTAAAACGAACAAAGACCCGATGCGCCTGCTTTGCATCGGGTCTTCATTTCTATCGAACGGTTCAACTATACCGGACGATATTCATTTTGCTAAATGGAATGCCTGCGTTTCTTTGCCGCGCAAGAAGCATCCAAAGCTGCCTGGAAACAGATTATGCGTTGCGGTCGAGGTAAGCCTGCATGTCAAAGACATGCCAGTCCTCGCCCGGTTCAAGATAGAGGCAATAGCGGGGATTGCCGTCCGCATCGAGCGGACCGTAGCTCATCCAGGACATGTTGTATTCGCTCGCAATTCCTGCGATCTGTTCAAGGCATTGCGGGAAGTACGAACGCATATCGTAATGCGTTCCCCAGGCAGCCCAAACGGAAGCGCCGGGATACATGGAGAACACTTTGGCGATAACCTTGTTGTTCTCTTCAATCAGCGCCGGATCAGCGCTCTCGGCCAGTTCATCCAGATGTGTCGCGCGCTGCGGATAGAGGCTCAACACAATCCATCCGTTGTATCCATACGCCTTTGCGACATGTTTGACGGTGCCAAGGGTTGGCGTGGAGCGTTCGGGAGAGCCCGCGCTCGGGTTGATGCTCATGACGATGAGGGGATTGCTGCCTGTTTCGCCGATCACATAACGGGCGGTATCGTCATCATTTGTCTGGTACAGCATCTGACCAGTTGTATTTTCGTAATTTTCCATGGGAAATCTCCTTGCAGACCTGCCCCTTTTCGGCACGGCAAGTTCTGCGATGTCTGAAATCACCTTAGCACGAATATCTTTTCATCTTTTTCGATATGCTTTATAAATCAGTTTTCACATTCCGATCCCATATCGGAAACATATGCGTGTACAAAGCGGTCTGGTTCTGCGGCGGGTACTCCTGTTTTCATAACAGGGAAAATGCAGAAAAAAGCGGAGCGCCGCATGAAACGCTCCGCCACAGGGAGGAAATATATGCCTGTTTTGAGTAGGGGGATTAAGTAAGGAAACGGGTGTGCGCAGTTTCTTTTGGATTTTAGAAAGCCATGAAACCGAGCATAAGGTCGGATACGCCATTGACGATCAGGTTGACACCGATCAGGATTGTCAGAAGCGCAGCGGACTGGTTGAGGTTGAAGATCAGGATCAGACCGATGACAACGTTGCATACGCCAAGGATCAGAACCATCCACCATGAGGAGATGCCAAGATTTTTGACAAACATGGACTGATAGATTTTGAATGCGCCGACAACCAGGAATCCGATCGCGGCAATCACGCCAAGAGCGATGGATGCTTCAAACAGATTGAACGAAATCAGCAGACCAATCAGGATCAGAACACCGCCGGCAATCAGCGTGATGGGGGACTTGAAATTGGATGCCATGAAGT
Organism: uncultured Allobaculum sp.; assembly: GCA_948467695.1. Taxonomy (GTDB): domain Bacteria; phylum Bacillota_I; class Bacilli_A; order Erysipelotrichales; family Erysipelotrichaceae; genus Allobaculum. The sequence goes on from CAOKFJ010000067.1 coordinate 6,718, forward strand.
AGGAGGCAACGAGAATGCCGCCATAGACAACAGCCAGAATGCCGATCATGTAGATCATCGATCCGGCGAACAGTTCCGGATATACGGTAAGCATGATACCGGAGAAGATGAAGAGGACAGCCAGAACGATAAACAGGATGCGATACCATCCAAAGGATTTACTTGTCATATAAACTCCTTCTATCCCGACACAGACGCGAAATCCTGTGTATTTCACGCGCGGATTTGAAGATGCATCCGCTTTGTGTACCTTTATGGGATCTTTATGTCTTGATTATAGTGTGTCCTTTGCATTCTACCGGCTCAAATGCCGGACTTTTTTTGCATGTGCGATTCAGGCCTGCAAACTTTTTTCTGCAGATGCAAAACACATCGATTCTCTTCTGCACCCGCCTTGTCCGCACGCCTTATCTCTTTCCTCTTTATATCTCGTATCTCTCCTCTTTCTTTGAAGAGTATGCGCGGGGAATGACTGCCTGAAATGCCTGCGGGCACATATATTCAGCTTGTCCATAATTCGTGCATTTTGTCTTTCTAACAAGAACATTATTCGTATATGCCGTATTTCTTGATTCCATGACAAAGCAGCGGTTACATATCGCACGAATATTCATATATTCCTGTCTTTTTGCCATCTAAAAAAGATACCACGAAAAATACGACAGTATTTATAAATTTAATAGAATTACAATTAATTTATATAGACTTTATGAATCTGTGCATGAATACAATCTTCTTCCTGTGATATTTATGAATAAAAAAACAATGATCTGTTTTTCAGGGTAAATGAATATCTGAATATTTGTAAATCCATAAGTGTTGTATTTCATCTCAAGAGAAGATTATTTTTTGCAAGCAGTAAGCGCATCTTTTTTTCCAATTATTGCAGTTTTTCTACTATTTTCCACACTTCTACTTTTATCGGTGTTTACAAAATAATCCAATCCCTATAAGATTGCCTCGTAACGACAAGAAAGGAGACGACTGGAATGCTGAAAAACAACCTTGAGCTGGATATCAAGGTGAAAGCTGTTCAGGCACAAATGACACAGGCGAAGCTCGCCAACGCCATCGGCATCACCCCATCTTATGCAAACCGCCTCATTAAGAATAATGAGAACCTGGTCAACAAGACATTCATCAAGATCCTAGAGACTCTTGGCTATGACATTCTTCTCACCTACGTCAAACGCGACGATTCCAACATTTCCGAGACGGTTTAATCTCTGACTTGAGCGGATCTGACTCGTTTTGTTCTGTTCTTTCAGAGATCCCTTTCTAGTAT
>CAOKFJ010000068.1 GCA_948467695.1 uncultured Allobaculum sp.
TCCTTGCCGCAGCGACCGGCATGATCATCGATAAACTCATTTACCGCCATCAGCACATTATCCGCTTCGAAGATCTCGATGAAGAAGAGGATGATGAACAGATTGCGCAGGATGAAGTCAATGCCGATCTGATCGAACAGGACAATCAGCCTGCCTGCGCCTGCTGCTACCCGCAGTACCCGGTATGGCTGTCCGCTCTGCTTCGCACCCTGAAGATTTATCTTTTCGTCTTTCTCTTTACTCTGGCGATGAACGCGCTGATCGGCTGGATCGGCGAAGATACCCTTGCCGCTTTCCTGCAGACCAATCAGGCATGGCAGCCTCTTGCGGCAGCACTGTTTGGCTTTATCCCCAACTGCGCCGCAACGGTTGTTCTGTGCACGCTCTTCTCGAGCGGCGCTCTCAGCTTTGGCGCGCTGCTTGCCGGACTGATGACCAACGCCGGACTCGGACTGGTCGCTCTGTTTCAGTATTCGGATGATCGCAAGAGTCTCTGGAAGATCGTTCTTCTTATGTTTGTACCAGCGGTACTCAGCGGATATCTCGTACAGTTTGTCATGACGCTGATGTAGCTGCTCAATGTCCACTTTGCAACCGAAATCAAAACCAACCGTAAAAGGAGCCGCGCAAAACGGCTCCTTTTCATTTGAAAACATTTCTTGATTCAAGGGTCTTCTCGCATGACGATCAGGCGTAATAAAGCGCGATGGCGCATTCAAGCGCAATCCGGCAGTAAAGCTCCGCTTTCGTTACGCCATGATCATTCAGATCGCGTCTCTGCCAGTCGGATGCATCGAGATTGTCGGCTCCATACAAATACTGGACAAAAGGAACATTTCGAAACTTCGCTACGGCGCAAAGCGACGCGCACTCCATATCCACCGCGATGCACCCCTGCGCTTTTCGCTCATTTACGCGTTCGCGCGTTTCGCGATACAGTGCGTCCGTCGTCCACGTTTTTCCCTGAATATACGGAATGCCCTCTTTTTCGAGAACATCGCTTAGCCGCCGCACCGATTCTTCTTCAAGCGCGATTTCTTCGCTGGCCGGCAGATAGTGATAGCATATGCCCTCATCACGAATGGCATGTGTGGGAACAATGATTTTTCCCGTCGCGCGCTCATCATCGAGAATGCCGCAGCTGCCAAATACAACAAACTTGCGCGCGCCATACGCGATGGCTTCCTCCATTTCCATAGCACAGCCGGGTCCGCCAACCATGCTCATGTATGCAGCGATCGGTACGCCTTTGTATTCGATTTTATAGACGGGGTACCTTCCATTTGCGCTCGACAAGTCGACGAGCTTTTCTGCACCCGGTAAAGAAGAGAGTTCATCAACGAGCTCTCGTCCAAATGTGGTAATGCAGACTTCGGGAAAGTCTGCAATTCGTTTATGCGTTTTATCCGGTTCGATTACCGCAAGTTTCTCGCAGGACGTTTTCTGAAATACAGTTGTCATGTTGTCTCCTTTCTTTGGCAAAACCAATAGTTGGAGATATTCAATCGCAATCTTCTTCCAGTTACAACACCAAGTGAAAATATTCCTTAATGTATACGGATTTTAATGTATTCAGATGTCCTTGGCACAGCAATCCAACCGTTATGAAAAAACAGGCAGTGAAACGAAATGTGTTTCACTGCCTGTTTGTCGATATATAGGTAATCTTACCAGCTGCGGCGCTTCATTGGTCTTGCGGGTTTCATAATCTTGGATTCGATTCGATCCTGCGAGAGTTCGTTAAGCGTCTTGAATTTGATCTTCATTTTCTTGCCGGTATTCTTCTCCGCCTTGGTATCGTAGCCCACGTAGTGAACATCTTCTTTGGGAACGGCGTAGGTCACGTTTCCATACAGAATGCGGATATCCTGGCTGGAAAGCTTAAGCGTACGATAGTCATCGATCGCTTCATCCCAGTTAACGTTGGAAATACCGTCGAGGTTTCCTTCCTGAATCATCAGGGTGTCTGTTTCTTCGTCGTAATCAAGTACGATGCCGACATGGTTGTGCGCGGCGTCGGAAGAGAAGACGGCGCCTGCGGCAGGTTTATCGGAAAGCTCGAACTTGTCGCCATGGGCGGCGAGAAGCTGTCCGACGCATTCGTAGCCGTTTCCGGAGAAGCGCGGCGAGAAGCCGTACAGTTCATAGAAACGTCCCCATGCGAACCATGTGCACTGTCCCCAAAGGCGGGGCGTGTTATAGGGCGATCTGGCTTTGCGCCATGCGGTATCGTTGTCGTAATCCGGAAGCAGGTTGTATTCGCCAAGAGACTTGACGCTCAGACGTCTGTTTCTCTCACGCGAAACCATGCGTACACGAATGGATGAAATCATCGAAAGGTTGTTGTTGGCGCCGGTGGGAACGTTGAACTGCGGAGAGGCAGGAATAACGTCTTCCACTGTGCCTTCCATCGGATCAGACGGTTTGTCCGCCTTGTCTTCGCCAGGAACCTGCGGCTTTGATGGCTTGTCGCTGCCCGGTTTTCCCGGTTTGCCTGGCACTGCGGGCATCGATGGTTTTGACGGATCTTTTTTGTCGTTGTCATCATCATCTTTGTCATCGCCTGGACGGTTAGGCATCGATGGTTTGTTGTCTCCAGGCTCCTGGGAATCGGAAGAGCTGGAATCATCGGAAGAATCGTCAGAACTGTCGGAAGAATCAGAAGAGTCATTCGAGGAATCAGAGCTCATGGAATCATCCGAAGATTCATCGGAACTTTCGTCTGAACTGTCATCGGAAGATTCGCTTGAAGACTCATCGGAGGAGTCGTCTGTATCGTCGCTCGATTCATCGCTAGACATGGAAGAATCTTCGCTGTCGGTGTTATCTTCTTCTTTGGAGGTTTCCAGACTGGAGTCGACATCCGTTTCGGAGTCGAAGCTTTCTTCTTCAAAGCCGTCATTTTAAGACTTGGCATCTTTGTCTTCTTTAGTCTCTTCTTTTTTGGAAGAGCTCATGCTGCTTGCGGCATCATCAGCGTCAAACGCGAAAGATGCGCTGGACTTCTTGTCTCCGAGCGTTTCAAATCGTTCGGAAGATTTTTCAGAAGATTCGTCTTCTGCCTTTTTCGAAGATCTTTCGCTGGAGGTTTCCTCTTCAAAAGTGCTTTCTTTTTCTTTTGCATCAGTTTTGCTTGTGGAAGAGGGCGCAGAGCTTTCTTCTTCAAACTGACTGTTTTTTGCCGATTTGTCTTCTTCATCAAAAGCGGATTCCTTGGATGAGCTTTCAAAGCGGTCATTTTCTTCGGATTTGTCTGCTGCATTCACATTCAGTCCGAAGGATGCCTCTTTGGTGAGCGTCGGGAATACGTTCTTGATCTCTTCGCCTTTTTCAAGAGCAAAGGGGCTTTCCTTCACGCTTGATGGCACTGCCTCGAAGGCTTCATCGCCTTTTTCAGGGGCGTTAAGCATAACGAGTTCTTTCTTTTCGCTGAAGAGTTCGAAATCGGATTTTCTAGCCTCGCCGGCATGGAGATCACTGAAGACATTCAGCTCTTTTTTCTCATCCTTTTTGGAGGCGGTTTTTCGTTTCATTTTCTGCGGTGCCGCGGGTTTGGATTCCTTTGCGGCGCCGGAGGCTTCAGGGTTTGATTTTTCAAACGCTTTTGCGTTTTTACGTTTTTCTTCAGTGGCTTCCGTTGAAGGTTTTACCAGTTCCTTTTCGGAATCTTCAGATTCCATCGAAGAATCGGCGAGGGTGGAAGCGCTGGTTGTTTCATCACGGTCATCGTCTTCGTCTGACGAGCTCTCTTCAAGTTCCATCGAAGACATGGATTCCATTGAGCTTTCGCCGGAAGATTCGCTTTCCTGTTCTGTATCAGTGTTTGCGGAAGAATCGAATTCATCCATGCTCTCTTCGGTTTCATCAAAAGAGTTATCCTCGGTCATGTCGTCCATGATCGTTTCGTCATCGCCAGGCTGTTCGGTGGTGACTTCAAAAACCGGGAATTCAGGATCTTCGGTTCGGATCAACGCGATCTGTTCAATGATCTGCTGCTTATCTTCATCACTCAGCGAGTCGTATTCAGATGCAGTTCCCTCCAGATAGCGTCTGGCAATATCGCGCGCGCTGGCGGGATCGAGCAGTTTCGATGTGCCGCGCGATGCGAATGCGAGGAACGATGCCGCATTGGAAGGGCCCTGTGAATTTACATTGAGGCGTGTCGCGCTGTTCGATGCGGCATAGACGGGCATTGTCGGCAGGATTGCAGAGCCGGAAACACACATTGCCGAAAGGAATACGGACGCCGTTTTAACAAGTCTTTTTTTCAATTCAATTTCCTTTCCAATCGAGACCCTGACGATGCAAACGGATACATTTCGTCTGCTTTGCAGCTCAAAAACACAAATTTTTGTGGTCAGGGTACAGCAATTGAAAAAATTATAGCATTCGCAACGCAAATCCGGCAACCGCATATTACACAGTTACCACTTTAAATCATGTCAATATGATGAAAAATATATTCGCTTCGAGTTGTGCACAACAATCGTTGCTTCATTTCATGCGAAATATGAAGATCAATTTGGCAGAAAATGAATAAAAAAACCGCATCTTTTCAAATGCGGCAGTCATGAAAATTGACTAGGTACTGCGATTCATGCCTTAAAAGAGCGTTTCAAGTGGCGCAAGCGGTTTGCGGCTCATATGATCGGCGGGAACGCCTTTGCGAAGCGCGTCGATTTCTTCTTTGTAGGGCGCTTTGCCATCAACCCATGGAGTTTCAAGAATCTTGATGACATTGGCAAGACGCTCATCGCTGACAATGGCTTCAAGCAGATCAAAGCCGATGTAGCCATGACCGATGTTTTCATGGCGGTCTTTGCGCGCGCCTTTGGGATTCTTCGAATCATTGACATGGCATACGCGAAGGCGATCGAGACCGATAATTTCATCAAAACTCTTCATCACGGCATCGAAATCACTTAGCGAATAGCCGGCGTCATGAATATGGCATGTATCCAGGCAGACACCGATTCGATCGGTCTTGTGGATCTGCGAGATGATCGCCTGCAGTTCTTCAAATGTGCAGCCGACTTCGCTTCCCTTTCCTGCCATGGTCTCGAGAAGGATCATTACATCGCTCTCGTCCGCATCAAGTATTTCATTCAGACCCTCTGCGATCCATTTGATGCCGGTTTCGCTGCCTTCTTTCAGATGCGCGCCGGGATGAAGCACGAGATATTTCGAGCCGATCAACGCAACTCTGCGCAGTTCTTCCGCCAGGAATTCGCGGGCGAATTCTGCAGCGCCCTCTTTGATGCTGTTGCCAAGATTGATGATGTAGGGCGCATGGATGACGACCTGGCGCGCGTCCCATCCGGCGCTTTTGAACAGAGCGACACCCTCTTCTACGCGCAGTTCGCTGACGGGTTTGCGTTTGGAGTTCTGGGGAGCTCCGGTATAGATCATGCACGCGTCGGCATCGTAGCTGAGCGCTTCTTCGATCGAGCCGAGAAAATAGCGCGGCGCTTTCATGCCGACATGGCATCCGAGAAACTGAACAGTATCCGCTTTCTTCATAATTTTTCCTCTTCTGTCTTCTATGGTCTATTGGTCAGAATATATCCATCTAAATCGTACGTGACGATACAGCACGCGAAAACCTCTGCTATGAAGCAGAGGCTTTTTCAGACGGTAGTCTATTTCGCGTTTTTCGCGCGCTGTTTGGCTTTGGCGCGTTCTTTTTTCTGCAGACGGATTTCGTTCTGAATCAGTGCGCGTTTGGCTCTGCGGCGGGCGCGTTCAGCCTCGGCGGCACGTTTTTTCTTGTAGTTGGGTTTGACTTTGGTTTTCTTCTTCGCAGCGATTTTGCCGACTTCTTTAGCGAGTTCGTCGTCGTTTTTCTTGCGCGCTGCGCGATCTTTTACCGGAACAAACGCTCCGTTTTTGATATCCATTTCTTCAAAGACAATTCCCTGCTTTTTCAGCGCGGCAATCGCTTTGTCGTCTTTGGGAGTATAAATGGCGATCGCCATGCCATCACGTCCGGCGCGGCCGGTACGGCCTGCGCGGTGCTTGTAGAACGGCAGCTCTTTAGGGAATCCCACGGAAATAACATGGGTAATGCCTTCGAGGTCGATACCGCGCGAAGCGATGTCGCTGGCGACGATATAGGTTTTCTTCTGCGACTGAATGGTACGAATCGCTTTAACGCGTTCGCGCGCTTCCAGATCGCCGTGCAGTTCAACCAGATCATAGCCGTCTTCGCGAAGATCTTTTGCGAGCGCGGCGGCTTCCTGGTTGGTGTTGGCAAAGATCAGGCAGACGTACGGGTTGATGACGGAAAGAACGTCTTCTACGCGCTGCGCTGCGGTTTTATGCTTGCGGTTGACGAGGATATGCTTGATGTTCGCGGCAAAATCATCGTTTGTGCCAATGCGCAGAATTTCCGGTGTATGCAGGTATTTCTTCAGGAAGGGCTGAAGCATATCGGGAATGGTCGCGGAGAATACCATTACCGTTACATCATCCTTCATATGGGAGAGAATGGCGTCGATATCTTCAAGGAAGCCGAATTCAAGCGTCATGTCCGCTTCATCGACAACCATGATTTTCGCGGTATCCAGACGCAGGGTCTTGTCTTCAAGAAACTGGTCTTTCATGCGGCCGGGCGTTCCGATGACGATCTGCGGCATGAGTCCGCCTTCTTTTTTCTCAGTTCCGCCGGTGATCAGCGCAACGCGCACATTGAAATGCGCGGCGAGTTTCTTGCATCGCTCGGCAAGCTGCCAGGCAAGTTCGCGCGTAGGAACAGAGATAACCGCCTGCACCTGGTCGAGTTCAGGATCGATCATATCGAAAATCGGCATGAAAAAGGCATGCGATTTTCCCGATCCGGTTGTGGATATACCAATGACATCGCGCGTTTTGTCTTTGCGCTCCATCACGGCTTTCTGAATCGGTGTCAGGGTTTTGAACCCTTCGACCTTCATAATTTCATCAATTCGATTCACAGTAACACCTCTTTTTGACTATTGTGGCATATTTAACAGAGACAGGCTTTGATGTGCCCGTCATTTCAGTTTACCTGTAAAGCGCAGAAAACTGCATTTTAAGGAGTTGCCATGGAAATATTTGAAGTTCCCGTACAGGGATTTTGCGGCGGTGTGCGCCGCGCGGTAGATCTTGCCCGCAAAACCGTAAGAGAAAACCCGGACAGAAAAGTAACTGTTCTCGGGTCGCTCGTCCACAATGCCTACGTCAATGACGAACTGCGCGCCATGGGCGTCGAGATTGTGGAAGCCAAAGGCAAAACCCGTCTTGACCTGCTTGACGATGTGGATGACGGCATTCTGATCTTCACCGCGCACGGTGTCAGCGATAAAGTGCGCGAGAAAGCCAAAGCAAAAGGACTTGAATGCATCGATGCGTCATGCCCGTTTGTTCTGTCCACACAGTCTTTGATCAAGAAGAAAAGAGCCGAGGGCTATACCATATTTTATATCGGCAAGAAGGGACATCCGGAAGCGGAAGGCGCTAGGGAAAGCGAAGAAAACTTCTTCCTGATTGAGAAAAAGGAAGATCTTCCTGAGGGCGCATTTGAAAAAATCTTTGTGACCAACCAGACAACGATGTCCGTGCTCGATCTCGAAGATCTTTTCGACGAAATCAGAGCCCGCTATCCGCATGCTGAATTCTGCAGCGAAATCTGCACGGCGACCCGTCTGCGCCAGCAGGCGGTCATGGATCTGCAGGACAAGAGTATTGATCTTCTCATTGTCATCGGCGATCCGCAAAGCAACAATACGCGCAAGCTGTCGCTTACCGGCAAAAAAGCCGGAATTGAACGGATTCTGCAGATCGAAAGCAGCGATGATCTGCGCAAAGAAGATTTTGAAAACATTCAGAAAGTCGCTGTCACCTCGGGTGCAAGCACACCGGATTTCCTTTTGAAAGATGTTATCGCGCGCCTGCATTCATTCTGATTCAGCGCGGACGTCCTCTGTCTTCAATGACGACGACGAAGAAGCCAAGAGTCA
>CAOKFJ010000069.1 GCA_948467695.1 uncultured Allobaculum sp.
TCTTCGGGATGGATATTCGCATCAAAATCAAGCACGGCGCTTTCATCAGCTGTGTTGAGGGCCTCGGCGAAGCGGTCCAGGAACTCCTGCAGGCGGGAGTAGCGGTCGGGCTTGTAGAGGGCAATGACCTTCTTGGAGGGATAACGTTTGCGTACCGAGCGGATCATCTGCGTGATGGCTACGGGATGGTGAGCATAGTCATCGACGAGGATGTTCTCGCCGACTTCTTCAATCACGAAGCGTCTGGCAATACCAGGAAATGTTTTCAGGCGCGCGGCAATCTCGCTAGCCGGCATTCCCAGTTCGTGCGCGAGCGCGAATGCGCCAAGGCTGTCCCAGACAAAGGGCAGTCCGCTTTCGAGAAGTTCAAGATCGGCGATTTTCTCGCCTTTGTATTCCACTTCAAGACGCGAACCATGTTCATCTTCAATAAGATTCACGCCGCGGTACGTGCAATTCTCGCCTAGTCCGAACGTGACCACATCAACGGGATACTCCAGATCTTTCAGATAGGGATCGTCACCGAACACAACGCACATTTTCTTTGTCTGATTGACAAAGCTCTGGAAAGCGCTGATGTAGTCGGCAAGATCTTTGTAGTAGTCGGTATGGTCGAGATCGATGTTGGTGATCAGCGCGTAGTCGGGATGATACTCCAGAAAGTGACGCTTGAATTCGCACGACTCGAGCACGAAATTTTTCGCGTCGCCCGGCATATGTCCATGACCATCGCCGATCAGATAGCCGGTAGGCTGCCAGTCGCCAAGAATATGCGCGAGCAGTCCGGTGGTTGTGGATTTTCCATGGCATCCGGCTACGCAGATCGAGTTGTACGATTCGAGCAGATGGCCAAGATATTCGTTGTAGCGATAGACTTTTACATCTTTCATTTCGCGGGCGCGGGCAATTTCCGGATGATCATCCGAAAAAGCGAGTCCGGCGATTACGGTATCGCCTTCGTGGATATTTTCAGGATTGAAAGGGAGGATCTCAATTCCCCGCTCTTCCAGTCCGTCCTGGGTAAATACATATTTTTCAATGTCCGAACCTCTGACCGTCTGGCCCTGGTCGCAGAGAATGGAGGCGAGTGCGGACATTCCGGTGCCTTTGATGCCGGTAAAGAAGAAACTCATTTCGAACCGTCCTTTGCGTTTTTTGCAGGACGGGAAAGATAGGCGGCCAGGTCCATGGTTCCTGTGGATGCACTGTTTTCCGATTTCATGCCGACGGTAGCGGCTTCAAGATAGTTGTCGGAAATGCGCGCGCGGCGTGCGTTGTGGCTGGCGGGAGCGGATGCTTTTGCGCTTTCCGCTTTATCGCGGGCTTCAGGCGCTGCTCCGCTGCGGGCGGCTTTTGCAGGAGCTGCTTCAGGCGCTGCAGGTTCTGCAGCGGAAGCTTCTTCGGCGTGTTTTGCTTCTTTTGCCGTAGCTTTGGGTTTGCGCGTCTGGATGTTGTTTCCAAACATCGGCGAAATCACGCGGATCAGATCGGAAGTATCCTGCGGTTCGGGCAGGTTGATCGCATCATGAATCTTGCCGTGATCTTTCTGCGCTTCGGGCATATTGCCGAAGATCGGCGAAAGAACGGTGCTGTAGTCGGCATTGCCGGGTTCGCGAACAGGCTTGCCGGCATGGCGGGAAGGTTTTCGCTGTACAGTTTTTGTTCTGGGTTTGGCTTTGGATGCTTTTCTGACAGATTCTTCTTCGGAAAAATCATCAAGCAGATCGGCAACCGGCAAATCCTCTTTGACTGCCGCTTTTACAGTCGGTTCAACATACAGATCGCGACTAAGCTGCGCCTGGGGAGCGGGTTCAATTGCCGGTGCGGATACCGGCATGTATTCAGGCGTCTGCACCGGAGCGCTCTGCACGGGCGCGGCAGGTTTGGATTCTTCTTCGAGAGGTTTGGCATCGACTTCATTCTCATCGATTTCCGGATCTACCGTTTCGAAGAGAAAGGATCGCATCATATCTTTGAAGCCTTTGTAGATCATTAGTTTGCCTCCTTGCAAGTGTTCAAAAAGTTCTGGATTTCTTCAGGTGTTTTTCTCAGCTTGGACACGAAACGTCCGATTTCCTTTCCGTTTCTGAAAACGGTGAAGGAAGGAATGCCAAGAATCCCCTGCTGCTCGGCGAGTTCGCCAAGTTCGTCAGGCGTCAGTTTGAAGAAATCAAAATCCGGGCTGGCGGCGATAATTCTGTCGACAAATGTATCGAGATAGAGGCAGTCGGGGCACCAGGCGCTCGACCATACGAACACAACGGGCTTTTCGCCATTCAGAGCGTTCTGCGCCTCTTCAAGGGTATGGAGCTGGTTCATGCCTGTCCTTTCTTCCAGACAGCACGGTAAATCGGCTGACCTGCCTGGACAAATTTTTCTTCATATTCAGTCAGCGGATCTTCATCGTGGCTTTCGCGGCGGAAGTCGACGCTGACTTCTTCAAGAACAAATCCGGCGTTCTGGAATTCGATAAGCGAATATTCAAAGAGCGCGGAGTTGTCGGTTTTCATGACGATCTGGCCATCATCGGCCAGAATCGTTCTGTACTGTTTAAGAAAGCCCGGAGCGCTCAGTCGGCGCTTGGCGTTTCGCTTTTTCGGCCATGGATCGGAGAAGTTGAGATGGATGACATCGAGTTCTCCCGGAGTAAACCACAAAGACAGATCAGCGCCATCGCCATAGATCAGCGAAAGATTGGGCGCACCGGCTTCGTCAAATTTCTTGGCGGCAAGACCGGCGGCGCTTTCGTTTTTCTCCACGGCGATAAAGCGGTCGTTTGGATACATGGCAGCCATCGCGCTCGAATAGCCGCCTTTGCCGCAGCCGATTTCGAGATGGAGTTTTCCCTTGAGGCCGTCCTTCCATGTGCCGGACAGTTTGGAGGGGTCGAGAATACGGGAGGGGCTGGTCGTCAGATAGTCTGCCGCCCAGGGAATTCTGCGCATTCTCATTCGTTTGCAAGCCTTTCAAGCGCATCGGCATAAATGGCGATGGCTTCTTTGAGATCATCGATGCATGCGGCTTCGTCAGCGGAATGAATTGCGCCGACGTGGAGATGCTTGGGCGGTTTCACCCAGGATTTTTCCGGACCGAATGCGACGAAGTTTTCAAAATGCTTCGCATAGGTTCCGCCGCCGATGGTGATTGCCGGAGAGAAGGTGTCGCCGGTGTACTTGGCATAGGAGGCCATGAGGTCTTTGACAAGTTTCGATTCAGGATTGACAAAGAGCGGTTTGCCAGCGGATACCATGGTCGGTCTGATCGGCAGTTCGAGGTCTTTGCAGGCTTCTTCAAAACCGGCAAGAACTTTTTCGGGAGTGGTGTCGTTGGGGTAGCGGATATCGATCAGCACGGATGTTTTTCCGTCTTTGACCGACATCTGACCGGGATTCATGGTGAGGAAGCCCATGTACAGTCCATCGATATCGATGTGTACAGGTGTTCCCTTCCAGTCCTTGAGCAGTTCGTACATTTCTTTGCTCAGTTTGTCGCCGTATGTATTGGCGACGTAGTTGAACAGATGCACGCCGGCATTATTGCCGTTATACGGTGTGGAACCGTGTGCCGGCACGCCGGTAATGGAAATGTGCAGTCCGTCTTCTTCCATGGATGCGCTGCCTTCCAGTCCGTTGGTGTTCAGATAGAACTCGAACAGAGCGGGGTCGAATTCAGTTGTATCAAGCACAGCTTTGGCATGCTGAATGACGATGTTGGGGCGCTCGCCTGCATCAAGGGATTTGATGATGGTGGGCGCTTCGCTTTCGAGAAGCATATGGATGTTTCCCTTTTCTCCGTAGATCACAGGGAAATCAGCATCCGGTGTAAAGCCGCAGTCGGGCAGAGGTCCGTGTTTTACATAGTATTCGATGCCTTCCATGCCGCTTTCTTCATCGGTTCCGGCAATCAGGTATACCGTTTTGGTCATCGGCACATTCTGATCGCGCAGCATGCGCATCGCATAGTAGGCAGCCAGAGTCGGTCCTTTGTCATCAAGCACGCCGCGTCCGAACAGGTAGTTTTCCTCCTGTGTCACTTTGAAAGGATCGCGTGTCCAGCCTGTACCGGCGGGAACGATATCGAGATGGCCCAGAACGCCGACGCGCTGAGCGTCTTCTCCGGCGTTGTGTGTGGTGATGGTTCCGGCATAGCCGTCATAGTTTTTTACTTCGAAACCGTCGCGTTTTCCGATTTCGAGCAGTGTTTCGAGGGCTTTACGCACGTTTGGTCCAAACGGCGCGCCTTCGCTTGCGTGTTCTTTGTCTCTTGTGGAGTCAATGGACACGAGTGTATTCAAGTCTTCAACAAATTGATCAAAATACTGATCTACAAGTTCACGATAATTGATTGTCATATATTCAGTCTTCCTAACGTGTCTATTCTAGCACAGCCGAACAGTCATCCTTATGGTTTGGTCAACAAGGTTGAAAAAGACCGGAGGCACTCGTCTCCGGTCTGGATTGATTTTTTTCAGAATGGTGCAGCTATACGCTTATTCAGCCCATTCCTTCCGATTTTCCGCTTTTTCTTACATCGCGTGCTGATCGCCCTGCGCGGGTTTGCGGTGATCGAAACGACGGGGGCCTCCGGGTTTGCGGTCGCGCTGGCCGCCGCGGGGACGGCGTTCGGGTTCCTTGTAGCCTTCCGGTTTAGGCAGAAGCGCTTTTGCGGAAACTTTGACTTTGCCGTCTTCGATCTCAGTGACTTTGACATCGATGATATCGCCGAGCTTCAGAACATCTTCAACGTTCTCTACGCGGTTCCAGCTGATGTTGGATACGTGGAGCAGGCCGTCGGTTTTGCCGAACAGGTTGACGAATGCGCCATAGCTTTCCACGCGCACAACTTTACCTTCGTATACGTCGCCGATCTTGGCTTCGCGGCAGATTTCATTGATCGCATTGACTGCTTTGTCGATGGCTGCCTGGTCTTTGTGGTAGATCACAACGGAACCATCGTCTTCGATATCGATCTTGACGCCGTCGCAGTCGGCAATGATCTGGTTGATCATCTTTCCGCCAGGTCCGATGACGTCTTTGATCTTGTCGGTGGAAATCTTCATCTGGGCAATCTTGGGCGCATACGGAGAAAGCTGTTTTCTCGGTTCGCTGATGGTTGCAAGCATGTTGGCAAGAATTTCATGACGGGCTTTGTTGGCCTGTGCAAGAGCTTCTTCAAAGATTTCCTTGGTAATGCCTTTGACTTTGATGTCCATCTGCAGCGCGGTGATGCCGTTTTCGGTGCCGGCTACTTTGAAGTCCATGTCGCCAAAGTGGTCTTCCATACCCTGAATGTCGGTCAGAACGGTGTAGTTGCCGCTTTCTTCATCCATGATCAGACCCATGGCAATGCCGGCAACCGGAGCCTTGATGGGCACGCCGGCAGCCATCAGAGACATGGTGCCCGCACAGATGGAAGCCTGGGAGGACGAACCGTTGGATTCGGTTACGTCGGCAACTGTACGGATGGTGTACGGGAATTCTTCAACCGAAGGCAGAACTTTGGAAAGAGCGCGTTCGCCAAGTGCGCCGTGACCGATTTCACGACGTCCGGGAGAGCCCATGCGTCCGGTTTCGCCTACGGAATAGGGCGGGAAGTTGTAGTGATGCATGAAACGCTTGTTGTCGACTTCGGTAACATCGTCAATAATCTGGTTTTCATTGAGCGCGCCAAGAGTGGTCGAGGAGATAACCTGTGTTTCTCCGCGTGTGAACATAGCGGAGCCGTGAACGCGGGGCAGCAGGTCAACCTGCGAATCAAGCGGGCGGATTTCATCGATTGCGCGTCCGTCGGGACGTACTTTGTCTTCGATGATCAGGCGGCGAACCTCGTCGGCTTCAATGCCGCGGCAGATTTTGGAAACCTGCTTGAGGACTTCCGCTTTCGCCTTTTCTGTTTCATATTCCTTCGCTTCGTATTCAGCAACCGCTTTGTCCACCAGAGCATCGATTGCGGCATAGCGCTCGAGTTTTTTCTGGATGGAAACAGCCTGACGGATATCGGTTTCGTAGGATGCGCGTACGGCAGCCTCGAGTTCGGGATCCGGTGCGTACAGCTGAATTTCGCGTTTGGGTTTACCGCACGCTTCGATGATGGTTTCTTCGAATGCGCACAGTTCTTTGATTCGATCGTGTCCGAACATCAGCGCATCCAGCATTACCTGTTCGCTGACTTCGTTGGCACCGGCTTCAACCATGTTGAGCGCCTGTGCAGTACCTGCAACGGTCAGTTCGATTTCGGAACGTTCCGACTGTTCGACATCGGGGTTGCAGATAAACTCGCCGTCAATCAGACCAACTTTGACACCGGCAATCGGTCCGCCAAACGGAATGTCCGAAAGGCAGAGTGCCAGAGAAGCACCGAGCATGGCAGCCATTTCGCTCGAAGCGTTCTGGTCTACCGAGAATACGGTGTTGACTACCTGTACCTCGTTGCGGAAGCCTTCCGCAAACAGAGGACGGATGGGGCGGTCGATCATACGGGCAGTTAAAGTTGCATGTTCGGTCGGGCGTCCCTCGCGGCGCAGAAAGCCGCCGGGGATTTTACCGGCCGCATACAGTTTTTCTTCATAGCTGACCGTCAAAGGAAAGAAGTCGAGTCCTTCTTTTGCCGAAGCGGATGCTACAGCGGTCGAAAGGATGACTGTATCTTCATAACGGACGAGAACGGCGCCGCTTGCCTGTTTGGCAATTTCGCCGGTTTCGACTGTGATGTTCTTTCCACAGAAGTCAAGATGAAATACCTGTTTAGCCATCTTGTAAATTTACCTCACTTTTGCTTACCAAGGGACATCATAGCACAAGCAAAATTTGTGTTCTATTCCCCTTTGGCAACGGATACATTTTTTCTGTCACTCTTTGAACATTGGAGCCGGCATTAAAGGCGAAATATGCAAAAAGGCATCCGCCACGCAAACATCAGGGTTTGCGGCGAATGCCCATTCGTTTCATTTTCAATGCAGTTCCATCAGACAATACGTTAGAGTTCTGCATTATTTTGCAGCAGAGTCTTTTTTGGAATCCGCTTTTTTGTCATCCTCTTTGGATTCGGTTTTGGAGTCTTTGGACTTGTCATCTTTCTTGGAAGAATCGGATTTGTCGTCTGCCTTGGATTCAGCTTTGGAATCAGCTTTGCTGTCGGCTTTAGATTCTTTTTTTGAGTCGTCTTTTGAATCGTTTTTGGACTCTTTCTTGTCGTCAGCTTTGGAGTCTGCTGCGGACGCTTTGGACTCTTCTGCCTTTTTGGAGTCGTCTTTGGATGTTTCGGAAGATGCAGCCTCTTCAAATTCCTGATTGAGTTTGAAGCTGTCGCCTTTCTTGAGTTCTTCAGCGCTGATCGCTGCAAAGAATCCTTTGAAGAATGTGCTCCATTTGGCATCAGCCGCTTCTACTGTCACGGTATCGGTGCTTGTCAGATCAAGAACAGTGCCGTCCAGTTCGATTTCGGAAGAGTTGTTGTTTTCGACTTTTTTAAGCGCTCCGTCCTTATCGGTAGTGATGATCAGTTCAGCTTTGGTCAGCTCGTAGCGGTCGGCGACAAGAGACTGGTCTCCGCGCAGATCCAGGCGGCTTGTGCCGTAGCTGGATTCATAAATGGCATCAAGTTCCTTGTTGTATTCTTCGGCATCGCTCATCGCAATCGTCCAGCGGTAGTCTTCTCCCACTTTTTCAAGCGTGTAGGTATACAGAGCCGGATAAGCGAGGGGCTGCAGAAGCATGTTTGCGCCAAACATCGAATAGAGCGGATAGACAACCGAGTTATGAATCGCGCCCTCAAGATCGGTAACGGCGTTTTCTCCATTTTCAGAAGGCTGGCTGACGATGTCGCTGATGATCATGCCGGCAGTATCGTCGCCGACTTTCACACCGTCTTCCGGCGTTGTATAGACCGTTGTCTGGCCTTTGGCGGATGTTTCCATCAGACCGAACACGTCGCTTGAAGTCTGTTCGGTTTCGCTTTGCGCCGAGGAATCGGATG
>CAOKFJ010000070.1 GCA_948467695.1 uncultured Allobaculum sp.
TTAAACCAAATCTTCAGATCGCAAGATTCTGGGAAAAAATCGAACGAAAAAAGATCCCGTACGACGTATTTTTTCGTCGCACGGGATCTTGTGCTTTTCACTGAATTTTCTGGAAACGCAAAACTAAATGGAGTACTTGGTTTCGTAATGGCGAAGCATTTCCGCGTAGTCCGGTTTCATCTCGGTTGTGTACGAACGCAGATAACGGTGTACCGAGAAGTCTTTTTCCGCTTCTTTAACGGTATCGAGCGCGATCGCGGCACAGTGGTCAACGATACGCTGGAAACTCGAAATAATATCCGCCTGCAGGAAGCCGGCTTCCATCGAGCAGGTACCTGCTTTCAGACGTTTGATGTGGCGTTTTTTAATCTGCGAAGCAGACAGGGAAACCAGCTGCTGCAGCGCGAAAACGCGTTTGATTTCATCCACATTGTTGCTCATGAACGAATCAACAGTGATGGTCACCGCTTCTTCAGCGGCAGCCGCGATGACGTTGAGTTCATCGAGCGCGTCGATTGTGAATTTCTGCTTCTTCTCTTTCATGCTCTTGGTAATGTCCGCAATGGAAAGAGCGTAGTCGCCGATCGCTTCGAAGTCGGCAATCGCCTGCAGCGATTTGGAGATGTTCTGCGATTCGCGGTAGGTGACACCGGCAGCGGTCAGTTTAACCAGATACTTGCCGAGTTTTTCTTCATATTTGTTGAGGGTCTGTTCCAGTTCGGAAACCTTGCGGTAGCCATCGCTCGAATAGTCGTTGAGCAGAGCCACAGCGCGAAGAACGTTTTTACGCGCTTTCTTGCCCATGCCCTCCATTACATCCATCGCAGCCTGATATGCCAGATCGGGGTTGGCAAGCAGACGGCTTTCGAGTTTGTCGAAATCGCCAAGGTCTTCTTCATCCGAAGCGTCTGCCGGGATGATGAGGTAAACGATATGCTTGAGCTGTTTAACAAACGGAAGCATGAGTGTCATTGTCGCTGCACGGAAGATCGTATTGATCGCGGCAATCGAGAACGGGTTCATGACATCCTGCGAGAAGTTGACCAGACCGGCCATTTCAATCGGATAGTACACCGCTGCACCGATCACTGCGGAAAGCGTAGCGGAAACCAGATAGACAAGCGACGTTCGTATACCGTCCTTGTTCGCGCCGACAGCCGCCAGAAGAACCGGGAACGATGCGCCGATTCCGATACCCATAACCAGAGGGAACGTTGACTGGAACGTCAGCGAGCCGGTTACGGACAGCGACTGAACAACACCGACAGCCGCGGATGCCGACTGCAGAACACCAGCAGCCAGAATACCGAACAGCAGCGCGATCAGCGGGTTGTTGAGAGTAGCCATCGCGTTGATGAAGTCGGGGTTGGTTTTCAGCGGAGATACCGCGCCGGACATCATGCTCATTCCGGTCATCAGAACCGCGAAGCCTAACAGAATGTTGCCAAACGATTTCAAACTGTCTTTCTTGGCGAACATATGGAATCCCATACCGATGATCGCCATCACCGCAGTTATTGTGGAGGATGAGAAATAGGATGCCCAGCCCGCTCCGTCAAGGAAGGACATGCAGACAATCCATCCGGTAATGCTTGTTCCAATGTTTGCGCCGAGAATGACGCCAATCGCCTGTGTGACTTTCATCATGCCGGAGTTTACAAAACCGACAACCATGACTGTAGTCGCGGAAGACGACTGAATTACGCAGGTCACCGCTGTACCGAGCAAAAAGCCTTTCCAGGGTGAGTTGGTCAGCCGGTACAGGATCATCTCCATCTTGTTACCAGCGACTCGTTTCAGACCGTCGGACATGGAGCTCATTCCAAAGAGGAAAAGCGCCACGCCAGTGAGCAGTCCGAGAACCATTGTTACTGTCTCATTCATTCTTTTCTCCATTCCCTTTCGGGATCGATTCACAATTAAATCTATTGTTTCATTTTCTTTCCCATCTAACAATAGGACAGAACTTACGCGAATTGAACAGTGTGATTTTTTCACACCTGACATGGGGTTTCTTTCCGGCTTGCGGATACAGCAAGGACTGTTGTTTAGAGAATTTTTCGATTTTCCTTTCACTTATTTTACATTCCCGAAACCGCCCTATGAAGACTGCACCGCTCTGTTTCGATACAGCTTTTCCCTATATGCAGGTATCGTCTCCATGAAGCTTTACAGCCGGCTTCTTTGCACGCCGCCGCTTTGGGCAAGCGAAAACCGGCTGCCGTTCTCTGGCAGCCGGTTGAATGCAGATTTCAGTTCAGCTTATTTTTCAGCCTGTGCTGCAAGGCATTCTTCATCGTCGGGCGCGCAGGTTTTTTCTTCTTTTTTCGGCTGCGGAGCACGTCCGTACAGCTTGGTGAGATATGTCAGTCCGCCTTCGATATCATCAGTGAGCCAGTCGGGACGCAGACGCCATGTCCAGTTGCCCTGTGCTTTTCCAGGAGTGTTCATACGGGCAGAGGAATCGAGGTTGAGCAGATCCTGTGCCTGCAGAATCGATGTATCGCTAGGCGACGCAACAACGCAGCGCATCATTTCCCAGTTGTACTCCGCGGGATTGTAAGCATCCATGAAGTCGCATGCGTATTTGCGGTCCTGCTCGTCAATCGCCTGGAACCATCCCTGAATGGTGTCGTTGTCGTGCGTGCCGGCGTATGCGATCGAGTTTTTCGGATAGTTGTACGGGAGATACTCGCTGCCCGATCCATCGCGGGAATCAAAAGCGAATTCGAGAATCTTCATTCCGGGGAATCCGGACTCGGCAAGCATTTCCTTGACGGAATCGGTCAAGAAGCCGAGGTCTTCAGCAACAATATTTTTCTTGCCGATCTTCTCTTCCATGACTTTGAACAGATCGATGCCCGGGCCTTTCATCCACTGGCCTTTTCTTGCATTTTCGGAGCCGTAGGGAATGGAATAGTAGGAATCGAAGCCGCGGAAATGGTCGATGCGCAGAATGTCGAAGACTTCTGTCATATGCGCGATACGGCGAATCCACCATTCATAGCCCGTGGATTTGTGATAGTCCCAGTCGTAGAGCGGGTTGCCCCAGAGCTGACCATCTGCCGAGAATCCATCAGGCGGGCAGCCGGCAACTGCAGAAGGTTTTCCCTCTTCATCAAGAACAAACAGATCCGGGTTGCTCCATGCATCTACAGAATCAAGAGCAACATAGATCGGCAGGTCGCCGAGAATTTCAACGCCATGTTCGTTGGCGTATTTGCGCAGAGCGTTCCACTGTTTGAAGAACAGATACTGCATGACCTTGTAGTAGTCCATGCGGGCTTTGTTCTCTTCTTTCCATGCATTGGCTTTCAGAGGATCGTAAATGCGGTGCTCATCATCCCATTCGAGCCACGCTTTGCCGCCGTTGGCGTCTTTGAGCGCCATGAACAGCGCATAGTCTTCCAGCCAGTGCTGGTTAGCCGTGCAGAAGTTTGCATAGTCGGGATCCGGATTCTGCAGGAAACGGTTTACCGCAATCTGAAGGATCGGATAGCGCTGGTTGTACATTTTGCCGAAATCGACACGGTCGATCTCATCGCCCCACTGCATGTGGGAGTATTCATCAGTTTCAAGCAGACCGTCTTTTGCGAGCAGGTCAAGATCGATGAAATAGGGGTTGCCCGCAAAGGTCGAGTAGGAAGCATAGGGCGAATCGCCAAAGCCTGTGGGGCAAAGCGGAAGCACCTGCCAGATGGACTGTTTGGTGCGTTCCAGAAAGTCGACAAAGTCGTATGCCGACTGACCGAGCGTTCCGATTCCATAGGGGGAAGGAAGGCTCGAAATGTGAAGAAGAATTCCGTTTTTTCGCATAGCTCTTGTTCTCTTTCTATTTGAATCTCGTGTAAATCTCTGAATGAAGCATAAGGCAATACGTGTCCGAAATGCGGACGCAGCGAAGGGGCAGACCATGATATGAGCGTCTGTCGATCCGTTTTTGAATAAATGGTGATCGTGTCACCTGACCGCGATGAAGCGCGGTGTGTTCATGCATACAGTTTAACCGATTTCATTTCGATTTGTTGCATCGATTTGCTAAATGTTGCGTTTTGTTGCGAATTTTTGCATTAAGTTGCAGGAAAGGCAGATTGTGCGCCTTTTGATGAAGCCAAATCAGAAAAAGCGAGACGATTTCGAGATGTCTCTTCACCGCATTTTGATGAAAAAGTCTGGATAGCCCTTTCAAGAAATCCGGTTTGCGACAAGTCAGACTAGAGAATCCTACCATCTTGAGCGCCATGGGACAAAATCCATTTGTTTTCTGAACGCTTTTTCGCTCTGTTTCTGCACACTCTGCTTTTCAAAAATGGCCGGATGCAGCATCCGGCCATACGTTTCTGAATATATCGATCAAATTTCTTCGTCTTCTGCTATGCCTTTAAAGCGGTTCGTTGCATAACGTCCGCCATTCGGGGCAAAGCCGGAATGCAGCTGCTGCTAACCTTTGACAGCGCCTGCCGCAACACCTTTGATGATGTGTTTCTGACCGAGAATGTAGACGATGATGATTGGAATGATCGTCATAATAATGGAAGCCATCATCGGTCCCATCGAAACTTTTCCATAGCTTCCGCGTAAGTACTGAATCAGCATCGGGATGGTCTTGTACTTGGTAATGTCCAGAACCAGCGTCGGCAGCAGGTAGTCGTTCCAGATCCACATTGCCTGAAGAATCGTTACCGAAACGAGAGTCGGTTTGAGAATCGGCATAACGACTTTAAAGAATGTCTGGATCGGATTGCAGCCGTCGATCATGGCCGCTTCTTCGATTTCCACCGGAATGGATTTAACGAAGCCCGCAAACATGAATACCGCAAGTCCGGCTCCAAAGCCCAGGTAAATCACCCAGATGTTATACGGCGTGTTCAGTTTCAGCTGGTCGGCAGTCTGCGAGAGCGTAAACATAACCATCTGGAACGGAACAACCATAGAGAATACAAACAGGTAGTACAGGAAGTTGTTGAACTTGGTCTGCACGCGTGTGATGTACCATGCGCACATCGAGCAGCAGATGATGATCGCCAGAACAGATGTGATGGTAATCAGCGTCGAATAGCCAAGAGATTTCAGAAATCCCTGCGAATTGATCGCGTTGGCGTAGTTGGCAAAGCCTGCCATTTCAGACGCCGTGGGCATATTGAATACAGTGCTGGTGGAGATGGCGCTCTCAAGCTTGAGCGAGTTGACCAGGATCATGAATACAGGATAGATCCAGAGCACAGCGAGAATCGCCATGACGATAAACAGAATAATCTGCTTCGCGTTCGATTTTTCTTTTGTCATGCCTGAACCTCCTTGCTGCGGGTGGCTCTAAGCTGCCAGAAGCCGATCAGAATAACAACTGCCGAGAAAATGACAGACTTCGCCTGACCGATGCCTTTCCATGCGGCACCGGCGCGTCCGTAGAATGTGTAGTAAATGTTCAGCGCCAGCATGTCGGTCATGTGGTTCGGTTCGCCGTTGGTCAGCGCCAGGTTCTGGTCGAACAGTTTGAGCGAGTTGGTCAGTGTCAGGAAGACACAGATGGTGATGGACGGCATCATCATCGGAATCTTGACCTTCCACAGAATCTGCCAGTCGGTCGCGCCGTCGATGCGGGCGGCTTCAACCAGATCGTCGGGAACGTTCTGCAGTCCGGCGATGTAAATGATCATCATGTAGCCGATCTGCTGCCAGCACATCAGAATGATGATGCCCCAGTAGCCGGCTGTCGGGTTCAGTTTAAGCAGAGGCTGTCCGCACAGCGACAGAACACCGTTGATCAGAATCTGCCAGATGTAGCCCAGCACGATGCCGCCGATGAGGTTCGGCATAAAGAAGATGGTACGGAAGAAATTGGTGCCTTTCAGTTTCTGGGTCAGCGCCATGGCAAGCGCGAAAGCCAGAATATTGATGGCGAGAATATTGACAATCGTCACCGCAATGGTGAATCCTGCCGAACGCAGAAAGAGCGGATCGGTCAGGGCGCTGACGTAGTTGCCAAAGCCGATGAACTTTGCGTTTCCTACTGTTGTGAATTTGCAGAATGAAAGATACAGACCTTCAATAAACGGAACGATAAATCCGATGGTGAAAGCCAGCAGAGTCGGAAGCACAAAGATCCAGCCGTATTTTTTCAAAGCTTTTTCCATAAGCTGCTCCTTGTGTTTTGAGCGAAATGTCCGCCCGCCTGCGATCTGGACAAACTTTGAGCAGAGATCGGGAGGACGAATTTCCGTTGAAATTCAAATGATGTAAAGATGAATGATGCGGATTGTTTTATGCAAAGCGTCCGCCAGTGAGGCAATTGATAAAAAACAAGCGCAGACAGGAGTTCAATATCCCGTCTGCGCTGTACTTTCGTTGCTTGTGCCCTGCAGGGCTAGCCGGGTTTGAAGAGAATGTTCAGTGCTTACTGAGCGAGTTCTTTTTCTGTTTTCCAGTTGTCTACGAAAGCTTCTTTGACTTTATCCCAGTTGGCATCGGTCGGATCAGCTGCGTACTGTGTCAGAGCAGAACCCAGAACGTTCTTCCATTCTTCGGAAGGCATGGTTGTGAAGTTCCAGGATACCGGTGTCTTGCCCTCGTCGGTCAGTTTGATATCTTCCTGAACGAATACGTTGGGAGACGGTTTGGCATCTTTGAACGGGATGGTGAATCCGAGATCGTCAGCCATGAAGGTTGTTCCTTCATCGGAAGTAACCAGCCAGTCCATGAAGTCCAGAGTTGCCTGAATGTCATCAGCGCTGGCTTCTTTATTGACTACCCAGTAGTTTTCAGTACCAGTAGACAGACCCTGATTGGCTTCGTCGCCTGCACCGATGTAAATCGGAATCATGGTAAGCTGTTCGTCTGTCATTCCGGCGTCTTTGAGGTTTGTATATTCCCAGGATCCGTTCTGGAAGAATACAGCTTCGCCGTTGGTGAATTCGCGTTCGCTGTCGTCAGCCGTCTTGCCGGCAAGATCAGCGCCCGGTGTGGTGGAATCTGTTACATACAGATCGAAGATCTGACGGTAGTTGTCGAGGTATTTTCCGGTAACTTCGTCTTTGTCATCCACGCCGTCGTCTTTGTATTCGAAATACAGAGGCATGTTGGCCAGATGTGTTTTGAAACGCCAGTCGGACGATCCGTCCATGCCGGCGGAGGTGAATGCTGCAAAGCCGAGTTCGTCTTTGCGGGACTGAATGTCATCCGCTACATTTTTCAGATCCTCAAAGGATTTGATTTCATCAACGCTGTGTCCTGCTTTTTCGAGCAGTTCGGTGTTGACGATAATGCCGTAGGATTCAACGGCGAAGGCGATGGCTGCGACATCGTTGTCAGCTTTGTCGCCGACATACAGAGCGTAGTTGTCGCTTGTCAGCTGATTGAATACAGGGGTGTCATACAGGTTGTATGCATATTCAGCCCAGTTCTTCAGGCCGACAGGTCCATTGACCTGGAACAGTGTCGGCGCACCGCTCTTGCCCATTTCGGACATCAGGGTTGTTTCGTAGTTGCCGCTTGCGGCAGTAACGACTTTGACTTCAACACCTTTTTCTTCAGTGTATTTCTTGGCCATTTCCTGCCAGGCTGCATCTGCTTCAGGCTTGAAGTTCAGATAGTAGACCGATCCTTTGGATCCGTCGCCTGCTGCTGTCGAGCCGTCATTCGTACCGGTTGATGATTCTCCGCCGTCACCGCATCCAGCAAGGAGCATGGAGCCCGCAAGAGCGGCTGCGGCGTATTTCTGCCAGTGTTTCATCGATTTTCCTCCTTCAGTTTGTGGGCGTACAGGTATTCCCATAATTTCACCGCCTGATCACAAACTTGTTTCGTTATTTTGATTATAGTGAGCGACATGACGGGATACCCCCTGCGATGACCGACTGAAATCCAAAGAAAGCAAGCGGTTTATTTTGTTTATCATATTGAGCAAATCACTTTACTTATCCGTATTTTCGGATAGTTATTCTCTCATTCCATATTTCGC
>CAOKFJ010000071.1 GCA_948467695.1 uncultured Allobaculum sp.
GAAGTCGTTGTAATGTGGACCGGTAAAAACACCGGCGGCAACATCGATGCCGACGCATTCGACGGACCGAAAAACAGACTTGGCTATGACCAGCAGCTTGGCGCATGGTTCAACTACCCTGTAAACGACATGGCATTCGGCCGTATCCTGATGGGTGCTGTTGACAACATGGACCCCGAACTTGAAGGTCTGCGCGGCTTCTTCATGAACCCGATGAACCAGGCTCAGGCAAGTAAAGTTGCAATCTTCCAGGGTGCCGACTATTCCTGGAACATCCATGACTACGACTACAACTGGTCCTGGGACAAAGCTCTTGAGGCTGTATCTCCCGACCACACTGCAGCGCTCAAACGCTATGCAGACAACACAAGCAAGCACTCCTTTGAAGACATCGCTATGGATGAATCCAAAGAACTGCAGCCGATCCTCAACGCGTTCAACGCAGCTGTTGAATCCGGCGAAAACTTCGACGAAGCATTTGCCGCTCTTAGAGCAAAATTCGACGAAATGCTTGCGGACGCAAACGAACTGCTCGCTATGGAAGACGCTCCTCTGCTGGCAGACCTCGAATCTCACCTGAAATCCTACAAAGACATGGCTGAAGCCGGTATCGCCGCAATGGATGCATTCGAAGCTGCAACTCAGCTCGACTCCACTGTAATGAACGAAAAAGCTCAGCTCTGCTCGACAAAACTTGCTGACTCCAACAAGCACACTATCCTTGCGATGAACCGCAACAACGGTTACTACCAGGTTAGAGTAGAAGTTGGTACAGGATACATCAAACCGTTCCTTGGAAGCATCACTCCCAAACTGAACAAAGTATTCTCCAACTCCATGTCCGCTCCTGCTGTGGATGAAATCATTTCCTCCTCCAACAAAGCAACCGGAACAATCGCTCTGGACAAAGGCAACTATGTGATCACCGTAAACGGAACACTGCGCAAAAACCAGTACGCTGGTGCCGCTCTTTCCGGACCGATCATGGCAAAATCCATCGCTACTGATGGCGATCTCAAAGTTGAATACTCCCTGAACGGTGTTGAATGGAAAGACGCTGCAGCATTGACAGAAAACGCTCCTGTTACATTCGTACGCTTCCTCAACACAGGCGAAGATACAGTAACGCTCAAAGACGCTACCATCACTATCAATGCGGTTTATCCGGAAAAACGTGTAAGCGTATCTTCCAATATCCCCATTTACCAGGGATCCTACAACAACATGATCGATGGCGACTTCACGACCAAACTGTATGGAAATGAAGGCGGAAACACCACATCCAACCATGTAACTCTCGACCTCGGCGCAGTGATTCCTCTGAATGACGCGCAGATCTACTTCGCGCAGAACCCGAAAGGTCCTGACCACGGTGTAGACGGATTCCTTGCTTCCCAGATTGAAGTCTCCCTTGACGGTTCCTCCTGGAAACGTGTTGGCGACATTCTTGGCTACGAAGATGATGAATACGAACCTCTGACAATCGAAGGCAACAAAGTCTTCAAAGTTAACTGGTCCAACCTCAACACAGTCGCTCGCTATGTTCGCTTCTCGCCGACCGTAAGCGATGGCAACTGGGTACAGGTATACGAAGCTCAGGTCAACACTGAAGAAGGTTTCGAATACGAAATCGGCGACAACTCCATCGACCTGATCGAAACAGAAGTTTCCGGCAACCCCGAAAGAATGTTCGACGGCGACATGACTTCGTCCTTCACACTCGCAGCTCCTGCAGCAGGTGACGCTGTTGTCTACAACTTCACTACACAGTGCTCCGTTAAAGACATCCTCACATTCCAGAATGCTGACAAACTCTCCAACGCAACCATCAGCGTGCAGAACTACGACGGCACATGGACAACTCTTGGCAAACTTGACGCTCAGCGCAACCAGTTCGACCTGAACAAACACGTTAAAGCGGTTAAGGTTGAATTCGAAGAAGGCACTCCTGTTGATATCCAGGAAATCGCTGTTCGTACAACCGACACACGTCTGCCCGGAACAATCACAGCTCCTAAAGCTGAGACAGACCTGAACACTGCAGTTCTCGACTACACACTCAACGAAGTTGAATCCAAAGACTTCAACTCCTTCATCCAGAACGGTATTGATGCTCTGCGTACAGCAGTTGCAAAAGCTACCGCAGTTCTGAATGCTCCTGAAACTCAGGAACAGATCGACAACGCAGCTCTCGAACTCAACGACTCCTACATCCGTATGCGTCTTACACCGAACGAAGAACTGCTCAACGGTCTCGAATAAGATTCAGACTTCAAACTGTTTTCTTCAGAAAAGCGACAGTCAGCTCCGTAACGTCCAGTTCGGAATTCCAGACAGTCCATTCTGATTGAACACAACCAGGCAACATTAAAGCGGCTGGCAAAATGACCAGCCGCTTTTTTGCGCACTGTAAGGCACGATCGATTCGCTGATGCAATCAAATGACGGGAAAAGAAATGAAATGCGACCTATTATTTTCATAAACAAGCAAAAAGCCTCATTCTTCACAAAAGCAGAAAGGTGGAGCTGACAAAGCACGAAAAATTGAATATCGCTTCATCGTTCTCTAAAATCAGATGGTCTTTGAATGAAGTGCAAAATGCGAAAATGTCCGCAAAAGATAAACGAAATCACGTGCAGTACTGAATAACGGGTTTGTTCGAGGCATTGCGCGGCATGAAGCGATGGCGCACTTCGACAAAGAAGAAGGGAAAATGAATTATGAATGTAATGGAACGTACAAAAATCAGGGTGAGATCCTGGACAAAATATTTCATGAATACTCTGATTTACGCCGTTGCCGGCTGTGTGATCGGTGTGCTGGTCGGTCTGTTTGAAGTCCTTTTTGGCTGGGGACTGAACCTGATCACGAAAGCGCGTGTCGGCTATGAAAACTGGCTGCTGCTTCTGCTTCCGGTAATGGGTGTAATCATTATTTATCTGTTTGAGAGATTCGGAAAAGTTTCGCGAAAAGGCATGGGACTTGTATTCGAAATTTCGCAGGGAAGAGGACGACCGATTCCCAAGCGTACAGTTTCGCTGATGATGGTTTC
Source organism: uncultured Allobaculum sp. (assembly GCA_948467695.1). Classification (GTDB taxonomy): domain Bacteria; phylum Bacillota_I; class Bacilli_A; order Erysipelotrichales; family Erysipelotrichaceae; genus Allobaculum. Next base: position 3,054 of record CAOKFJ010000071.1, read on the forward strand.
GACATGGCTTTCGCATATTGCCGGAGCAAGCGTCGGCAAAGAGGGTGTCGGCATGCAGATCGGCGCAACCGTATCGCATGTCATTGGACGCAATGTCCCGTACTTTAAAGAAAACAAAACGGTCTTTCTGGTAACCGGTATGGCGGCCGGTTTTGCGGGACTGTTTGGAACGCCGTTTACAGCGATTTTCTTCGCGCTTGAAGTGCTCGTCTACGGCATGATCGAATTCAAAGCACTCGCTCCCGCGCTAGCGGCTGCCTTCAGCGCAAGCTGGGTGTCGAGTCTGTTCGGACTGGGCAAGGAAGTGCTTCATTTCTCGCTGGCAATGCCGGAAGACTGGATGTCGATGTTCCTGCCCCTGATCGCGCTAGGCATCGCGTTTGGCGTAATGGGCGGATTCTTCGCCTGGAGCATGCACCATTTCAAAGGTCTTGTTTCACGAAAGATCACTAATCCGTATGTGCGCGTGATTGCCGTATCGATCGTGCTCGGTCTGATTTTGTGGGCATTCAACTGCCGCTATTCCGGATCAGGCATCAATCTGATCGAAGCCGGTATTGAAGGCGGCAAAGTCTATCCCTGGGATTTCGCGATGAAACTCGCGCTGACTGTCCTGTCGATGTCGATCGGCTTTATCGGCGGTGAAGTCACACCGCTCTTTGCGATCGGTTCGACATTCGGGGCTCTGATTGCGCCGCTTGTCGGCATGGATCCGATGATGTGCGCGGCGCTTGGCTATGCGGCAGTATTCGGCGCGGGTACAAATACATGGCTTGCACCGATGATGATCGGCATGGAAATGTTCGGCTTTGAATACTTCCCGCTGTTCTTTATCGTCTGCGCGACAGCCAATCTCGTAAACGGAAATCTTTCGATCTATCGTCTGCAGGGGCTGGCCGATATGCCTGACTAGATCGGCCGAAACAAATACTGTCGAAATCTAGAAAAATTGAAGAACGTATAAGCGAAGCGCTGATATCTATTTGGCGCTTCGCTTTTCTGTCGTGTATGCGAATGGATGAATCGCATGCCAAATGAGGGCGAAACCATCGTTTCAAGATGCATGTGCGAATGCCGGAAAGCAGAACACACAGGCGGAATATGGCAGGGTGCACAGATCGGACAATATCCATATGCATGCGGATACACAGAAGCGGATACCGGGAATGGATATTTATTTGTCGCATAAGTAAATAAACAAGAATTATGAAATCGTTTACACAATCGAGAGGCGCAAGATTTGAACAGCATGAAGAATGATAAAGTGAACATGGATAAATGAGCGTGCCGACACGATGATTCTGCTTTCGCCACTGGGCAGGCATAGGCAGAATTTCTGTATATGCATGCGCAGCATCGACATTTTAATGTGCACACGTTCCGGTCTTTTCTGCTTTGGGAAAATCCTGAAGCGTAAAAGCCGAACTGCCAATGCCTGCTGTCATGCCTGCGGATACGCTCAACCATTTTTCCATTGCGGTGTTCCGCATGGATAAGAGAGGAAAGAGACAATGAGAAAATTCAACAAAGCGGCAAGCGCGTTTCTTGCTGCAGTGATGACAGCGACCTCGGCTGCATCGCTTGCTCCTGCCGTTTTCGCGCAGACGGTCGATACAACCGATACGCGCGAGAACGTGACTGTCATTGATGTCACTGACTATGGCGCTGACCCCACCGGTATCGAAGACAGCCAGCCGGCAGTCGTCAAAGCCATTGAAGCAGCAAAAGGAGTTGAAGGTCCTGTCACCATCAACTTCCCGGAAGGCACTTACCAGATGTATCCCGACAAAGCGTTTAAAAAAGAGATGTATCTCTCCAACACGACCGGTATCGATGAGGGCGAAAAAATTCGTACTGTCGGTCTGTGTCTGGAAGATATGAACGATGTCATCATCGAAGGCAACGGCTCCCGCTTCATGTTCCATCACAAAATGACACCGTACGCGACCATACGTTCGACGAATGTCACTCTGCAGAACTTCTCGATCGACTTCGCGACGCCGACTTGCTACGAAATGGTTGCGACCGAGCGCGATGAAGCCGAGAAAACCATCGTGTTCCATATTCCCGAAGCCAACAACTATGAAGTGCGCGGAACCGATATCATCTGGAGTTCCGACAAATCACCCTACACAGGCAAAACCTACTGGACGCAGAACAGAGGCTTTGGCTATACGCAGACATACAATGCGGCAACCGGCGAATCGTGGCGCGGATCGACATCTCCGTATTCGGGCGTCAGTTCGATCGAAGATCTCGGCGATCATAAAGTGAAATTCCATTACAGCTCGATGCCGAACATTCAGCCGGGCATTGTATGGCAGACACGCGACACCACACGCGACCAGGTAGCTGGCGGTCTTCTGTATTCCAAAGGCATCACGCTCAAAAATATCGAAGAAAACTATGTTCATGGTTCGGTATGATCGTGCAGATGAGTGAAGACATCACCCTCGATGGCGTTATCTTCGATACTCCTGAAAAATCCGGACGCGCGACGTCTTCTTCAGCCGACGACATCAACATCTCCGGTGTCAAAGGCAAAATCGAAATCAAAAACTCCCGTTTCCACAACCCGCACGACGACCCGATCAACGTTCACGGCACATTCCTGAAGATCGTTGACATCGACCGCGCAAACAAAAAGGTAACGGTTGAATACCAGCACAATGAAACATCCGGTTTCCCCAACTACTTCGTAGGCGACAAAATCGAATTCTCCCAGAAGGGAACACTCGTGCCGATCGATCCCGAAACCGAATACACCGTTGTAGCCGCTGACGGACCGGACGGCTTTGGCGGATGGACCGGCGAAGGTTCCGGCAACAAGAACCGCATCGTCCTCACCATCGACAAAGAACTGCCCGAAGGCATCAGCGCCAACAACGCTCTTGTGGAAAACATCACCTTCACACCAGATGTTCATATCCATGACAACTACTTTGTAGACGTTCCGACTCGCGGCGTGCTGTGCACAACCCGCGGCAATGTTGTGATCGAAAACAACACCTTCGAGCGCATGCACATGGCGGGAATCTACATCTCCTGCGATGGTCAGGGATGGTATGAATCCGGACGCGCGACTGACGTAACAATCCGCAACAACACCTTCATCCGCGGCGATTCCCAGGATATCTTCATCGAACCGACCAACCCGAACGTATCCCCGGATACACCTGTACACCACAACATCACCATCGAAGGCAACACCTTCCTTAAAGATGCAGGCACACGCGTTCTCGATGCCAAGAGTACAGATGGTCTGACATTCAAAAACAACAAGATCCTGCGCGCTGATCCGATCAGCTCCCGCAGCGTAGACAAAACCGAACTCACTCTTGCGAAAGGCGAAGAAAACTCCATCTCCGTTAACGCGAACATGAGCAAAGTGGGCGGCGGTCTCTACAACTTCAATGGATGCAAAAACATCACCATCGAAGGCAACACCTACGATCCGGGCTTTGCTCCCTCCATTTCTTTTGGAAGCGGAACAAACATGAGCCACGTGACCGTGACCAACGATAAAGCCGCACAGGGCGCAAGCCAGATTGCAGAAGATGCGCAGACTGCATTCGTTTCGAGCAACCCCGAAGTGGCAAGCGTTGACGGCTCCGGCAACGTAACCGGAAACAAAGCCGGCAATGCCACCATCACCAGCTACGTCATTTCCGGCGGACGCCGTTTCGAAATCGGCAGAACCGAAGTGACCGTAACCAACACCGCCGCAGCGGATGTAAATATCGAACTGACCGGCGCCGACACCGTTAAAGCCGGCGAATCCATCACGCTGAGCGCAGCAGTAGAAGGCAGCGAAGAAGCCGTAAAATGGTCTGTACTTGATGCCTACACAGGCATGGCTGCAGACAATGCATCCATTAATCAGGAAGGCGTTCTGTCCACAACCAACGGCGGTGTCGTTCTTGTCAAAGCAGAATGCGGCGGCGCGTATGCGATCAAAGCTGTTCTGATTGAAAAAGCCGGCTACATGCTTGGCGATGGCGTTGTCAAAACATTCCAGGCAGGCAACGATTCCAATGGCGACGGCCTCGTGATCGGCGAAAACAGCCTGAAATTCAAACACTATCCCGAAGGTCTGTATCAGGAACAGCAAGACAAGAACAAACCGTATCTGTTCAACATCGACATTCCTGAAGGCATCGATTCCAATGACATGACTGTAACGGTCAAAGTCGACACCGATGGCGCAGACGGATGGGGCTGCAGCGGCTTGGCACTCATGAACGATGCAGACAACTACGTATCCACCGAACTGAAATCCCGCGGAGGCCCGCAGAAATTTGCGGCAGTTCGCGAAGTAAACAGAAGTGCATCCGAAGCATTCCATAATGGATCCGAAGGCTCTTCCACCGTGCAGACAGGACGCGAATTCTGGTATCGTCTGGCTAAATCCGGCAATACAGTCACAGCATCCTTCTCCACAGACGGAACAAACTTCAATACACTGAGCAGCTCCCTCGATGGCGCGTTCCTCAATGGCGATTCCAAAGTCGGTCTGTTCGCCTGCGGTCCGAGCGGAACAAAATGGATCGAATACTCCGATCTCACGTTCACTTCCGGCGATACCACAAAGAACGTTGCACTGACCAAAGCAGCAAAAATCAACGCTCCTGCAGAAGCGACCATCGCGTTCAATGAAGGCGTGCTTGATGTCACCTGCGAACTCTCCAGCGCTTCCAGCAATATGATCGTTGTCTGGGAAACAGCTGATTCCGAAAACGGCACATGGAGCGTAACCGATCGCGTAAGCCACGCAAACGTTCCGGGCAAAACGCTCGAAGGCAAATTCGTCCGCGCGAAAGTCTACGATGCAAACGGCAATGTTGTCTCCAAACCTGTAACATCCAATGCGGTACGCATCGACAAAGTCTCCCAGGGCGAAAAC
>CAOKFJ010000072.1 GCA_948467695.1 uncultured Allobaculum sp.
TCGCAGTAGTCAGGATCTTCCAGGCTTTCAAGCATCGCTGCAACGCGCTGCTTTTCTTCTTTTTGAATTTTGCGGTAGTGAATTTCAATAATCGCGAATGCGCCGGCTCCTACCAGAACCAGGGCGGCGATGAGCATGAGTTGTGTCATATCCACTTCCTCCTGTGCCTATATCGTAGAAAATCCCTGAAATCCGCTCTATCGCACTTTGGAAAAGGTTGTGTAAAGTTTGTGTAAACCGAATCCGTTTTTAGTTTGTATAAAAATTTGCTTTAAATGAATACGATTTTATAAGCAGATCAGTTGACTTCTTTTTTAACAGAAGCAAAAAAAGAAGCCATCCCCGGCAGAGGATGACTCTTCGATCTGCAAGATTTGTCCATGCTTTGCGTGCTGAAAACGCATCGCATGCCTTTTTTAAGTTTGTCCTGCTTTATGCCTGAGGACGGATTTTGCAAAATTTGCGGGCGGCTGTACGGCAGAGCTCTTCAATCTCGTCAAATCTGCCTGCACGAATCAGATCGGATTTGACCATCCAGCTGCCGCCGACACAGAAGATCGCATCGTCGTTGAGATAGTCTTCCATGTTCTTTTCATTAATGCCTCCTGAGGGCATGAATCTCATCATGCTGTAGGGAGCAGCGAGAGGTGGGAGCGGGGTCGGCCCGGCGGCGGGGGCGGGGGGCCGGAAGCTTCTGCAGGAAAAAACTTCACTTCACGAAGCCCAAGCTGATAGCACTGCTGGATATCGTAGGGCGTGCATGTTCCGGGAAGCACAGGAATGCCTTTGCGGATGCAGTAGGAAACCACCTGGGCATCGAAAGCGGGAGAAACAATAAACTGCGCTCCGGCTTCGATGGCTTCATCAACCATCTCAACACTAAGCACGGTTCCCGCGCCGACAAGCAGATCGGGACATTCTTTTCGCATTGCGGCAATCGAATCTTTTGCGGCTGCTGTACGGAAGGTGACTTCAGCAGCTGGCAGACCGCCTTTGACGAGCGCTTTTCCAAGAGGAGCCGCATATCTCGCATCGTCGAGAACCACGACCGGGATAATCCCGATCTGTTCAAATTTCGTAAACACATCATTCATCATGTACACCTGATTTCTTTTCGAAACAGCCGCAGGAATGCCTTCCTGCAGCGAGAACAACAGCACGGTATTTCGCTTCTTGTCTTATGCTGCGAACATATCTTCGACATAAGGCGGTATCTCAATGAAATACCTTTTTCGTACGTGTTTTCCACATATACAGTTTGATATATTCATCTGAATTCACATTAACTTGATTGGTGCAAGAAGGGTTCTTAACGTGTGTCGGTTTGTATGGCGAAGGAATGAAACCTTTCGCCGCGAGTATCATACGAAATTGAAATCAGGCAATTCTTCGCATTCGTTGCGTCTTCAATTGCAAATCTTGCGCTTGATCATCTGTCCGCTTTTCGCGGACTTTTTTTGTTCTTACAGTACAGATGCACGCATTCCTGCAGCCCTTTCTCAAAGAATTGCGATGAATGGATTGCGCTCTTGCGGCAAAGCGGGAAATCCGGTCAACATTTTGAAAACCAATCGCGAAGCCATCGCTGCAGTCAGTTCCGTCGATTCATACAGCCATTGTGCCTGACTGCTTTCATACGCCGCAGCAGCACTCATTCCCTTCTGCCTCATCACGCTTTTTATTGTTCTGCGCGTTTCTGTCTTCGGTTTTCAGCAGAAAGCACGGCAGAAAACAGCTATGCGCAAAGATGCAGAAAGATTTGAGAGACATATTTATTTCAAAGGAGTTCAACAATCAGTATGAAGAAATTTATGGATCAGGATTTCCTTCTGGAAACGCCGACCGCACAGCATCTCTTCCACGACTATGCTGAGAAGATGCCGATCGTGGACTACCACTGCCACATTGATCCCCGGCAGATTTACGAGGATTGCCAGTTTGACAATATTGCTCAGGTCTGGCTTGGCGGCGATCACTATAAATGGAGACAGATGCGCTCCAACGGGATCAGCGAAAAATACATAACCGGCGATGCACCCGACAAGGAAAAGTTTTTCGCCTATGTCGAAACGCTGGATAAAGCCATCGGCAATCCGCTCTATCACTGGTCTCATCTCGAACTGCAGCGCTTCTTCAATTACGATGGCGTTCTCTGTTCGAAAACTGCGCAGCAAGTCTGGGATCTGTGCAGCGAAAAACTGCGCGATCCATCGATGAGCGCGCGCAATCTGATTAAAAAAGCGAATGTGAAAGTGCTCTGCACGACCGACGATCCAATCGACGATCTCAAATGGCACAAGCTGATCAAAGAAGACAAGTCTTTCGATGTGCAGGTGCTGCCCGCATGGCGTCCGGACCGCGCCGTCAACATTGAAAAAGACGATTTCAACGACTATATCGACCAGCTGGAAGACGTTTGCGGCATCAATATCGAAACCGTTGAAGATCTCAAGCGCGCTCTGCATTCGCGTCTGGACTTCTTTGCCCAAAACGGATGCACAATCAGCGACCATGGTCTCGACTATGTGATGTATGCGCCGGCAGGCGATGATGAAATCGAAGCGATTTTTGCCAGAAAACGTCATGGCGAAGTACTTAACCGTCGTGAAATCGAGCAGTATAAAACCGCACTGGTTCTCTCGCTTGCCAGAGAATACAGAGAAAGAAACTGGGTGATGCAGCTGCATTACGGCTGTCTGCGAAACAACAGCACCCCTATGTTCAACTCGCTTGGGCCGGATACCGGATTCGACTGCATTTCCAACTACACACCCGCAGAACAGCTTTCCGGTTTTCTCAATGCGGCACAATCAAACGGCGGACTGCCAAAAACGATTCTCTATTCGCTCAACCCCGCGGACGACGAGATGATCGGCAGCATCATCGGCTGTTTCCAGAACAGTGATGCGATCGGAAAAATCCAGCAGGGATCTGCATGGTGGTTCAATGACAACAAGTCCGGGATGATCAAGCAGATGACTTCTCTTGCCAATCTCGGTCTGCTTGGAAACTTCATCGGGATGCTGACGGATTCGCGAAGTTTCCTTTCCTATCCGCGACATGAATACTTCCGACGCATTATGTGCAACCTCATCGGAGGATGGGTTGAAAACGGGGAGTTCCCGAATGATGACGAACTGCTCGCACCGATTATCGAAGGCATTTCTCTAAACAACACGCTTCGCTACTTCAATTTTGTTCTCGAACAGAATCAAGCGTAGAGATCACTTCACAAAACACTACTCGCAAGTCGCACAACCATTTCCAAATTCGCCGCAAGTTCAGCGCCCCTTTGAAAAAAGCGTACAAACCTCTTCGGTCTGTACGCTTTTTTGCACGATGCATCCATGTGTGCATCTGTTCTAGTTGATCATAGACAGCTCAACGGCAGTTCGGGCTATGCACAATCCGCACAATCCAATCCCGGCATTCATGTTCGAACCCTGAATCGATCAAGACGAGCGTGAACATTGTTTATGAGAACATTCATCCCGCATAGACGACTTTGTTAACAATGGCGATTGTTCGCCAACGGCAAAGATAATCAGATTTTCTGTTGATCAGCCGCGGCTTCTTCGGCTCTTGCCTGATCGATCTTGCTTTGAAGCTGATCAAGTCGAGTGAATTTCTGCATCTGGGTGCTCCGCCATTTGGATGGCGACATCCCGTATTCCCTGCAGAATGCCCGATAAAAGCTCGAGTACTCTTCAAATCCGCAATCGATCGCGATCTGGTTGAGATCCGATCCGCCAAGAAGCCCCGCCGTCGCGGCAGACAGACGTTTTTTCAGGACATACTGATGGATCGTCGTCCCCATCGCTGCACGAAACAGATGAGAAAGATGATACTTCGAGACAAAGAAACGCCGCGCGAGCGCATCGAGCGAAAGATCATTGCCCAGGTTGTCTTCAATGTACGCAAGCATTCCCGAGATCAGCACATTCTGTCTTTCAGCGCGAACCGGCTTCGTGAAATCGAAGAAATAGCGGCTCCATGTCAGAAGCAGCACTTCAAGCGTATTGTCGCGAATATCCTGCGATCCAAACTGATCTCGAACCTGTTCTTCAAGAATTGTCGATACAAAATTGCAGAAAACGGAGAAAATCGAAAATTCGAAATGCTTCACAAACTGCTCAGAGTGCGCTGCCGCTTCGAACAGCTGCTTGAAATCCGCGCTCTTTGCGCAAAGCGAATTCACGTAATCTATCGAAAGCCAGAGAATGAAACGCTCGTATTTGACATTGGGATCGATGACATTTTCATGAACCAGACCAGGAGGAATCATCGCCACATCGCCGGCGCTGCATGTGTATTCTTTTCCGGAAATCTTCATGCGGATTCTGCCTGAGAGATAGAACGTCAGCTCGTAGAAGTCATGACGGTGAACATCAACATGGGAAAGTCCCTTGTCGGAGTAGAAGTAGAGCTCGTAGCGCGGCTTTTCCATCACCTGCCGCGTCGAGATCGGTGTTGTCAGCGTTTGTTTCACACCTGAAGTATAGAGGGAAATCCTCTGCAGAACCTGCGAGGAAACCGGATTCTTATGTGTCGCGCAATTTTTTCAAGGTATACACCAATTGGCGTAATGCCCGAAAAATAGAGCGCTTTCTATAATGAATCCTGTAATCAAGCACAGTAAATCGAACAATCTACTGTGGTTTTCCAACGCATAGCGACACATTTATCATCCTTATCTTCAAACAAAGAAACGGATCTTCTTGATTCGCGAATTTTCATAATTCGCAAACTGAACAAGCGCAATGCGCCAAGAACACCGCAATGAATCGAAACGAACAGAAACAGCCTCAAGGCTTTAAGGAGAACACGCCTATGGAAATGACTCTCAGATGGTATGGACCTGGTCATGACACAGTGACCCTCGAACAGATCCGCCAGATCCCCGGTGTAACCGGCGTGATCACAACCCTCTATGACAAGAAACCGGGCGAAGTATGGAGCCGCGAAGTAATTCGCGAACTGAAGAAAACCGTTGAAGATGCCGGTCTGAATCTTTCCGGCATAGAATCGGTAAACGTCGCCGATGAAATCAAATACGCCGGTCCGAACCGTGACCTGCTGATCGACAATTACATCGAAACGCTCAAAAACCTAGGCGAAGAAGGCATTCATATGGTCTGCTACAACTTCATGCCTGTCTTCGACTGGACAAGAACCGAACTTGCCCGCAGACGTCCGGACGGTTCAACTGTGCTCGCCTACACACAGGAAGCTGTCGACAGCCTCAATCCGGAAGAAATGTTCGAGTCCGTAGCCGGCGACATGAACGGCACGATCATGCCCGGATGGGAACCCGAACGAATGGCGATCGTCAAAGATCTCTTCGAAAAATATAAAGATGTCGATGAAGAAACACTGCGCGAGAACCTGATTTACTTCCTCGAAAAAATCATGCCCGTCTGCGATGAATACGACATCAACATGGCGATTCATCCCGATGATCCCGCCTGGCCCATATTCGGTCTGCCCCGCATCATCACTTCGAAAGAGAACATCCTCAAAGTCATGAACGCAGTCGACAATCCGCATAACGGCGTAACCTTCTGCACTGGAAGCTATGGCACTTCCCTGAAAAACGACCTGCCCGATATGATTCGCTCCCTGCCCGGACGCATTCATTTTGCGCATGTCAGAAACCTGAAATTCCACTCTCCCGAAAACTTCGAAGAAGCCGCTCACCTTTCAAGCGACGGAAACTTCGATATGTACGAAATCGTCAAAGCGCTTCACGACATCGGCTTCGATGGACCGATCCGTCCGGACCACGGGCGCATGATCTGGGGCGAAGTGGCAATGCCCGGATATGGTCTGTATGACCGCGCGCTTGGCGCAGCTTACATCAACGGTCTCTGGGAAGCCGTGGAAAAATCCGAAGAACGCCATCACGCCGATATAAAGGGCGCAAACAAAGACGCTCTTGAAGCGCTTGAAGCGACAAAAAACGACTGATTGCCAGTCGCTAGGAAAAGAAGGAACCATTCAATATGAAACTCAATCTTAACGGAATCCAGGAGCGCAGCGCCTGGGAAGAAAAAGGATACCGTCTTCCTGAATTCGATATCGTCGAAGTGCAGGAAAAGACACGCAAAGAGCCGACATGGATTCACTTCGGCGCCGGCAACCTGTTCAAAGCGTTTCACACACGCCTGACGCAGGAACTGCTCAACAAAGGAAAAATGGATAAAGGCATTATTGCCGCTGAGGGATTCGACTACGAAATCGTCGAAAAAATGAACTGGCCGCACGATAGTCTTTCCATTGTTGTGACACTCAAATCCGATGGGACCATCGATAAAGATGTTGTCGCCTCGGTCGCTGAATCGCTCGTTCTCGATTTTGAAAACGAAAAACAGTTTGGCCGTCTCAAAGAAATCTTCGAAAATCCTTCCTTGCAGATGGCAAGCTTCACCATCACCGAAAAAGGCTACTCCCTGACAAACGTCAAAGGCGAAATCCTTCCTTTTATCGAAGCGGATTTCAAAGCCGGACCCAACAAAGCGACCTCCTACCTTGGAAAGGTAACCGCTCTTCTCTACGACCGCTTCGAGCATGGCAGACTGCCGATCGCTATGGTTTCCATGGACAACTGCTCACATAACGGCGACCGCCTCAAAGACGCCATTCTCGCGTATGCCAATGCATGGATTCAGAATGGACTGGCTGATAAAGAATTTTTCGAATATCTGACTGATCCCAAACGTGTCACTTTCCCCTGGACCATGATCGACAAGATCACTCCCCGTCCGGATCGCGGCGTAGAAAAGATGCTTGAAGCTGATGCGATTGAAGAACTCGCGCCGGTCATCACCTCAAAAAACACATACGTTGCTCCGTTCACCAATGCGGAAGAGACGGAATATCTCGTTATCGAGGATGCTTTTCCGAATGGTCATCCTGCTCTGGATGAGGGCGGAATCATCTTCACGGATCGCGAGACGGTCGAAAAAGTCGAAAAAATGAAGGTCACCACGTGCCTGAACCCGCTTCATACAGCACTCGCCATCTATGGCTGCCTGCTTGGATACGACAAAATCAGCGATGAAATGAATGATGAAGATCTCAAAAAACTGATCTCCGGCATTGGCTACACCGAAGGGCTGCCTGTTGTTGTAAACCCTGGTGTACTCGATCCAAAAGAATTCATCGATACCGTCATCGATGTGCGCTTTCCCAACCCGTTCATGCCGGACACTCCGCAGCGAATCGCTACCGATACTTCGCAGAAACTGACTGTCCGCTTTGGCGAAACCATCAAATCCTACCTGCGCGAGAATCGCGATCAGAATGATCTGAATCTTATTCCGCTCGTGCAGGCCGGCTGGATCCGCTATCTGATGGGGCTGAATGACGATGGAGAGGTTTTCGAACTCTCACCCGATCCACTGATTGAAGAAGTTAAACCGATTGCCGATCAGCTTAAACTTGATGAAGAGCAGGATGTGAAATCCATTATCATGCCTCTTTTGAAAAACGAAAAAATCTACGGTCTGGATCTGAGCGGAACCGTTCTTGGCGATAAAGTCGCTGACTATGTCAAAGCTCTGACAAACGGCAAAGGCGCGATCCGCAAAACGCTTCACGAAGCGGTAAACCGCTGATACATGCGCGGTACGGACTCACTCTTCGATATCAGAATTTCAATACCCAATTCCTTCCTTAACTTTGCTCAACTTTAACTGTCAAAGTCCGTGCCGTGTTTTCCCTGCTGTTCGTATGCCCGTAAACAGCAGCATGCAAAAGCGCGCTGCCAGCAATCTTCGCGCTACCTGTCTATCAAGCAATCCATCTGCCGTTCCGGCAGAGAATCGAGGTAATGTTTATGTCCAAAACTTACGAAAAGTAATTCTGAGGGTTGAATAGAGGCCGCGGCAGGCAGTT
>CAOKFJ010000073.1 GCA_948467695.1 uncultured Allobaculum sp.
ATATACGGGGGCTAATTAGTCCCGGAATCGCGGAATTTATCGTATACAGAAAAAATCCAGAGAAGATGCTTGTCCGGTATATGGACGAGCATCTTCTCTGGATTTGCTATCTATGGAATTGTTAACAGTCTAGATGCGACTGAAGAACGATAACGCTATTCGCCGGGAATCTGCGCATTGATTAGGTCGGCTTCAAGCGCGTCGCTTTGACGAGAGGAAGCGAGAAGAGGGTTTGTGTTTTTCTGCGCATCAGCGGCAGCTTTATCTTCGAGAAGCGCTCTTTCGAGTTCTTTTTCTGCGGATTCAATCGCTTCCGGTGTGGGTTCTGACAGGCGGTTGGGACGAAGGTTGAGATACGCCATCAGCACAGCCATAAATCCGGCGGGAATAAATGTGATCCACGCAAAGCGAAACAGAAGCCAGATCATAAATGTCACATCGATGAGTACAGCGGAAAGCTTTACACCGCGTTTAAGCAGAATGCCAAGTCCGCCGACAGCCAGCGCGCAAAAACCTGCAGCAGGCCAGTAAAGAACAAAAGAACTAGCGACAACGGCAACCCCCTTGCCGCCTTCAAAGTGATGCCATATCGGAAAACAGTGTCCGAGCGTCACACCGATGCCGGTGTACAGCGGGATCAGTTTCGTCCATTGAGGGAAAAGCAGAACGCATATGCCGACAGCGGCGCATGTTTTCAAAATATCGCCTAGAAGAACGAGTGCGCCGGCTTTCTTTCCCAGCACTTTGATGGTGTTGGTCATTCCCGGATTGCCGGAACCGTGTTCAAACAGGCTTTTCTGATAGATCTTTCCGATCAGCTCGGCAGTAAGAATATTTCCAAACGCATAGCCGATCAGAATGCACCAGAAGAGATCAAGAGTCATAGTTTTTCCTTTTCTAACACAAAGCAAAAGCGGATCAGTACGAATGCAGACCGATCCGCTTTTGTTTTGTGTGATTACCGTTTGTTTTTCTTTGGAGAGCTGGCAATGATCATGACGATCAGACCAATGATCAGAAGCAGCGCGAGCAAAAAACCTCCGAATATCAGAAGAGTCATAAAAAGCGAAGTTCTCATACATATCCTCCTTTTTCGGATTTCTGCTGAATGAGTTTATTATAGCCGACAAATCTGGCTGCACAGCATGAACGGCGAAGATCAGAAAGAAAAGCATGGACTTATAGAAAACGTTCAGAAAAATGGACTTGCCAATCGTTCAGGATGAAAAAACGCCGGAAAATGACAGGATGGTCGAGCTATATTTGGTACGGAAAACGGATCAGTCTGCATGCGTACTGCTCTGCTGTTTTGTTCTTAAATCGTCTCATCGTCATTATTTCTTAGAAGAACTGGAAACAATCAGAAAGAGAACACCAATTACAATAAACAGAACAAGGATTCCGCCGCCAAACGCCAGCGCAGAGTCAAGAAATGAAGATGCCACCTGCATGCGTATCCTCCTTTCAAAGCTTGTGAAGATACTTTTATTATAGTCGATAAATACGAGTGCAGTGCGACCAGTCAAAGCTCATGAACGCAGCAGACAGGACGAAGTCAGAAGAGAAAACGGAAAGGTAAGCGGCTGGAAGAAACGACAACAAAAGACAATGAAAACGAGTCCGCCAGAGCGGACTCGAAAGATTTAAATAAAGTGGAATTAGTCGAAGATGGAATCGTCAAACAGATCGGCGGCTGTGCGCTCGGAACGTTTTTTGCGAATGCGTTTTTTCGGCTGTTCGCTTGCGCGGGCACGGATTTCTTCGGTGATGACTGGATTCTCCTCAGAGAAGAGTTGAGCGGTTGGCGCATCTTCTTCTGCAAAGATTCGTTCTGTTGCCAGTTCGTTGTCATCGATAAAGATTTCTTTGTCCGCGTGTTTTTCGCTGGAGCTGCGGGCCGAACGGGAGAGCTTCTGATGAGCGGCAGGCGCTTCAACAGGGAAATCGTAAATGTCTTCTTCGATTTCGATTGTTTCGGGTTCAGCGTTTTTGTTTTTATTCTTTTTCGAAGCTTTTTTATTTACGGTGCGTTCTTCAAATTCATCATCGTCATCGTACTCGTAATAGCTGTCGTCATGTCTGGTCAGGCGGAAAGCCCAGCAGCACAGGCAGAAAAGAATAAAGGTGATCAGGAAACCGGCGCTGACGTCGCTGATGAAGTGAGCGCCCATGACAAGACGGCTTGCCATTGTCGCAATGGTTCCGGCAAAAGCCACAAGCATTGCGAGAGTTACGCTTCCTTTTTTGGTGAAGCAGGGAATCAGCGCCCATACAAACAGACAGGTAATGCCCTGAGCGTGTCCGGACGGGAAGGAGCGGAACAGGTCGTGATTGGATTCGTACAGCGCGCTAAACTGAGACACGCCTTCTTTGCCGAATTCATACCAGGCACGGAAAGGAACTTCCGTATTGCCCAGCAGAGTAATATAGCGGGGACGCATCCACAGACGCTTGAGAAGCTGTACAGCGACGAGCGATCCGCCGCAGACGATCAGCAGGATCCAGATGCATTTGATTTTGTCTTTTCGTTCTGCCTTTCGCATCAGAAACCAGTAAAGCAGTGCAGGAAGAATGCTGATAAGAAGACCGGCAAGCCATGCGAACCACCATGTCAGACCAAGTTCTTCCACGATGGAATCGTACAGGTAAACCGGACCGACAATGTTGGTCAGGAAAGCAAAGATCCAGCCAAGGAACATCGTCTTTTTCTCTCGAAGAACATCGAGGGTTAAAAAGCCGGCAGCACCAAGTCCCCAGAAAACGGGTGCGGGTGCGACGGCAGCAAGGATTCTTGCCCAGACACGGTACGGATCATAGACCATCTGATCAAGCGGAAGGTCCGCAAACGTACCGGCGGCAAGTCCGGCTGCTCCCAAAAGCAGACCGAAGATCAGCCAGCCATTGGAAATTCGTTTGTGTTTAATTGTTGTCATGTGTAAATGTTATCAAATTCAGAGCAGTTTTTGACATCAATTCACATACCAAACATAACTGAAAGAGAAAATGACAGTGCACGATGGATATAAGACTTTGTTTTTCATGACAGAGTGAACAAATCTCTGCGTGATTACGAGACGAACGATTTGAACATGGAAAAATTCAATAGAAAAATCCGCAATGCATAAGCGAGGGCTCAGCACTTGCGGATTGAATGCATCAAAAGTTCAGATATATGGAATAGGACGAAAGATTAATCGTGAATTTTCCAGCTGTTCAGCCATTTGGCTGTCTGCGCGCTGCCGTGATCGATGATTTCGCTGTGACCAAGATCCAGAGCGGAAATGGCGTCCATTTCGTCATTGGTTAGAGTGAAATCCCAGATGTTCAGGTTTTCTTCCATACTTTCTTTATGCGTTGATTTGGGAATGACCACCACTCCGCGCTGTGTATTCCAGCGAAGCGCGACCTGAGCGGGTGTTTTGCCGTAGCGATCGCCGATTTCTTTGAGAAGAGGATGTGTGAAGATGCCGTGTTTTCCTTCGGCAAGCGGTCCCCATGCTTCCGGCTGTACGCCGGCTTCTTTCATATCGGCAAGCGCCTGGTTCTGGGCAAAGAAAGGATGCAGTTCCACCTGGTTGACGGCAGGGGTGATTCTCGCATTGGCGACAAGATCGGCGAGACGATCGGGATAGAAGTTGCAGACGCCGATCGCGCGGATTTTTCCTTCGTCGTAGAGTTCTTCCATTGCTCTCCATGCACCATAGTAATCGCTCATTGGCTGATGGATTAAATAGAGATCGATGTAGTCGAGACCGAGTTTGTTCAGGGATGTTTCAAACGCTTTTTTGGCGCCTTCATAGCTGGCGTCCTGAATCCAGAGTTTAGTGGTGATGAACAGGTCTTCACGCGCGATATTGCTTTCCTGAATTGCTGCGCCGACGGCTTCTTCATTGAAGTAGGCTGCTGCTGTGTCAATCAGACGATAGCCGGTATTGAGCGCGTCGAGCACTGCCTGCTTGCAGATGTCGGCTTCCGGTACCTGAAAGACGCCAAATCCTTCCATCGGCATTTTGACGCCGTTGTTCAGTGTTGTGTATTCCATGAGATATCCTCCATAAAGAACGGTGCGCATCATTCCGTATATTTTTTCGAGAACCTTTTCTACTCCGATTCATTTGGAGTTCCCGGTTCCTTTTACACTTACAAGTATATTCATCCCTTTTAGGATGAACACTACACGATCTTCATGGAGCATAACCAAAAGGTTATACTAAGAGCAGCATCAGCAGAGACAGATGCAGAAGCCAATCTGCAGCATGCCAGAAGCGTTACACGCTGCAGATCACGAAGCACATCCCGATGTATAGACGTATAGATGTACAGATCAGCAGAGAAAACAGGGATATATTGCAAGGGATATAAACATCCCGGGAGAAAGATGATGGATATAGCTCAGCTCGAATATTTTAAAGTGATTGCCGAGACGGGATCGCTGACCAAAGCCGCCGAGATTCTGCATGTATCGCAGCCCGCGATGAGCGTAATGCTCAAACGCTTTGAAGAAGAAATGCAGGCGGAACTTTTTGACCGCACGCCAAATCGTATTCATCTCAATTCAACGGGAGAAATCGCGCTGCTTCATGTCAATGGAATTCTCAAGCGCGTCGAAGATATGCAGGCAGATGTACAGGCAGCCGCAAGAGAAAACCTGACGCTGCGCGCCGGCTTTTGCGATCCAGGCGTTCAGTGGTTTACGATACCGCGCTTTTGTGTCGCCAATCCGGAGATTCAGCTTCTCGACAATTCGTTTTATGAGAAGGATTTCGCCGCAAAGCTTAAGGAGCGGGAATACGACCTCATCATTACACCTGAAAAAATCAGCGCAGAGGGAATCGAATCGATCCCTTTTCTCCCTGATCAGGTGTATCTGTCCGTTCCGCAGGAGAACAGACTTGCGCAGTATCAAAAACTATCTTTAAAAGATATTCCCCGGCAGCCGCTGCTGTTTCCGCAGATCGGCGGATATTTTCTTGAAGCTATAGATACGATTGTGCAGAAAAACAATCTGCCGATTCAGCTGGTAAAAAACGAACTGAATACGACCCAGTACCTTATTCGGAGCACCAATTTCCTGACGACGATTTCCAGACTCTCGAGCGATCTGAGAAATGATGGAACAAATCGTGTACGCATTCCGTTAAGCGATCCCGAACTGAATGTCATGTATTATGTTTCGTATCTGAAGTCGAACCGGCAGAAAGTGAAGCCGTTTCTTGCGTGGGCGAAAAGCGTGCGCGAAGAACTTGAAAAAGAGGATATGCATGAAACCGTCGCATAGCGGTGCGGAAGCTCACTCTACATAGAAAATGACGAAACGAAAAAACGTTCCCTTTCGAGCCCGATTGAAGTCGAGTTTCGAAGGGAACGTTTTGTTTTATGCGCTATGCGCTGGCAATCAAGGTTTAGAGTTCTTCCTGATGGGTAGCGAAGAGGTATTCATCGATTGTGTTTTTAACACGATCTTTGATCAGCTCTTCGGGTTTGGCTTCCAGTTTGCCCTGACGTACTTTTGTGTACTGGATCGGCATGAACTGGGAGAGAACAGCGAGGTTGACGCCTTCTTTGTTCAGGTTGTCGAACAGTTTAGCCAGTGCCTTCTGCACGTTTTCGTCCGGCATGTAGTAGCGGGAACGTTCGGAGAAGGAGAATTTGCGTTTGAACCACAGTTCGTTTTCGTTTCCATGGTAGTGTTTAGCCCAGTTTTTGGGTTCTTTGAGCATTGCTTCTTCGAGAACATCGATGAAGTGGCTTGCTTCGTCTTCGCGTCCGTGGAACATCATTTCTTCCATGTAAGCAAGAGCGAAGATAGCTTCGCGTGCAGCGTATGTCAGACCAGGTCCGACTTTCAGGATGCCGACACCGTCTTCAACCAGTTCGCGCAGTTTGTACTGTGTCTGGTAGTCAGTGGAGTGACCTTCGAATACGAGGTTGTCGAAATCTTTGATGCTTGCCATCAGTTCAGCAGCTTTTGCGCGGTCGTATTCTGTGCATCCAGCGTCTTTTTCTTCAACACCGGGCTGTACAACTACACCGATAACGTCTGCCCATGTATCATCGAGGCCTCTGTCTTTGAAGGCTTTTTCGAATGTGGCAACAGTGTTTTTGAAGTCTTCCACTTTGGTAACCTGCATGCCGGAGTTGTCGCCGGTAGCGCCGCCGGGGATAGGTACTTCGGAACCAACGATGTATACGGGACGTACAGCATCGGGATCTTCAGCTTTGAGTTCCTGATAAGCTTTTTCGCAGACTTCAGCGAGTTCAGCGCCGCGGCGTGCGATGGTTTCGTCGCTCAGACGAACTTCGGGATCGTCATCGGCAACTTTCATGGAAGTGTCGATATGGATTTTTGTGAAGCCGGCTTTTACATAGTCGTGCACGAGAGTGCGTGCGTAAGCCATTGCTTCTTCTTCCGGCAGATTCTGCACGGTGAGAGGTCCGAGGTGATCTCCGCCCAGATAGATCAGTTTCGGATCAGTGCCGATTTCTTCGGCTTTCTTCAGGACGAATTCCTTGAAGTCTTTCGGTGTCATTCCCGAGTAGCCGCCGTTCTGGTCAACCTGGTTAGCGGTCGACTCGATCAGGCATACAGCGTTGTCATCGCGTGCTTTTTCCAGTACAGCTTCGATAACGAACGGGTTCGAAGAGCATGCGGAGTAGATACCTACGGATTCTCCGGCTTTCTGCTTCTTCACAATGTTTTTTAATGTGTTTTCAGGCATAAAACCCTCCTTGGATGTCTTTATTGTATCCGATTTTAGTTCTGACTAATTTGCACAAATAGATTTCGAATATGCATAAAATATCATTTTTGTGCAAATGTGCGTCTGAAAATGCGACTAGAATTTGCGTGCGGGAAAAAGTCGATTGCGGGATGCTGAAAAGGAATTTTCAGACCGTTCGCAAACGTTTGAAAGCAAAAGGATGCAGACCGCTTCAAGAGCAAACGCAAGTTTAAACGGTAGATGTGGGCCCGGCATTCATATAAGGAGCAGAGGGTACGAAAAGCATTGAAGAGCAGGAGCGCAGGGGGAAACAGAAACAGGATACCGACGGTAATGGCAGATAACGTTTTGGCAGAAATCAAAGTTGCGGGGCGGAGGAAATAGAGAAAAATCAAGATGCCAATTCGATATCAATTTGATATCAAATAGGTGAATAACGGCGAAATGAAATAAAAATGACCATCGACAAAAATGCAAATCGGTTACTGTAAGGGCTTTGAGCATATCGCTCAAAGTTTTTTTGTTGTTTTCTCGGGCATGAAAATACCGCTTCAGCATAGCGGGTCTAAAATTTGCATAGGCTTCAAATTAAGAAAACATAAAGATTTGAATCAATGATTTGAAGCGGAAAAGATTCAAAAAAGAAAGGCGGGATTTTATGGCAGCATTCGCTCCCTGGATCGCATCATTCATCTTTCTTCTGATGTTTGTGCTGATTATCCTCGACAAATGGCCGCACCACTACATCACTCTGGCTTGCGGCGCAGCGACGCTGATCTGCAGTCCACCGATGCCATATGGCAGACGCTGAACGTGCAGTCCATTTTCACACCCGGCTTCTGGCATGCAGCCAGTGAAGCGGGCGAGGCCTCCAGCGGCATCAACTGGTCGACGATTATTTTTATCGCCGGCATGATGGTCATGGTTGAAGGCATGGCGGAATCCGGCTTTTTCCAGTGGCTCTGTCTGCGCCTGGCTAAGCTTGTTCACTACAAAGCATCTTCCATCTTTGTCGTGTTCATGCTTATGTCTGCGATTCTCTCGATGTTCATCGACTCCATCACAGTCATTCTGTTCCTGG
>CAOKFJ010000074.1 GCA_948467695.1 uncultured Allobaculum sp.
GGTCCCCACACAGAATGACACCAACACTTGGCGATGCATCGGCATCCCGAAAGTCAGTTCTTCACGAACACCAGAAAGGCAGGTAGGTTATGAAACCAGTCAAATCCCGTGGAGGCGAATCGTCCGGCAAAGGATTCCGGGCGGCTTCGATCATCCTTTCTCTGCTTCTTTTCGGCATTACCGCATTTGCGATCTACGAACTGATCACCCTTGGCATATTCCCGTCCCAGATCACATACGGACTGTGCGCCATCCTTGCGGTGCTTGCTGTGCTGATCATCTCCATGCAGATGTTCCTCACGCGAAAACGCGGCGGCAAAATCGCCGTAACATTTCTGACACTCATTGTCATCGCCGCGCTTGGCATGGGCGGATTCTACATCTTCAAGGCGACCGATCTCTTCAACAAAGTAACCGATGTATCCGATACATCGCAGTATCTGGTTGAAGTCATCGCCATGAAAGACTCCACTCTCAATGAGGAAAACGATCTGAAAGACAAGAAAATCGGCATCCTCAAAAACGTTGCCCGCACATACACCGACGATCTGCTCAACGTTATGAACGCTGACGGCGTCAATGTCCAGACTGAAGAATTCAACGGTATTCTCGATCTGACCGCCGCACTGTACGACAAGAAAGTCGAAGCCATGATTCTTCCCGCCGCTTACCGCGGACAGATCGAGGACTTCAACGAAGAGCGCTACAAAAACTTCTACGACGACACCAAAGTGGTTTTCTCCAAAACATTCGCCAAGAAAACCGCGACCACAACCAAAGAAGTTGAAAACATCACCAACACACCGTTCAACGTGCTGATCTCGGGATCCGATTCCCGTCACGGTTTCGATGAAGTCGGCCGTTCCGACGTCAACATGATCGCGACCGTCAACCCCAAAACCCACGTTGTTCTGCTTACCAGCGTTCCGCGCGACTTCTATGTCGAAACCGCCTGCACACCCGATGCCGGATGCGCCAACGGACAGCTCGACAAACTGACCCATACCGGTCTGCACGGCACGGAAACCACGAAGATGACTCTCGAGAAACTTCTTGGCATTGAAATCAACTACACCATGCGCGTCAACTTCACATCCGTCATCAACCTCGTCAATGCCCTTGGCGGCATCGACGTCAACGTTGCTCCCGGATACGCCGTACCGCGCTTCTACACCGATGAACGCTATGGCGTGACCGAAGGCGTCAACCACCTCAACGGCGAACAGGCACTTGCCTTTGCCCGCGAACGCTACGCCTACACGGAAGGCGACCGCCAGCGTGTCAAAAACCAGCAGCAGGTTCTGATGGCTGTTGCGAAAAAAGCTCTCTCGCCCGCCATCATCACCAACTATCCCGCACTGATGGATGCCCTGAGCGGCGCGTTCCAGACTGACCTGAGCGAAAGCCAGATCAAGGAACTGCTCCAGTGGCAGATTTCGTCCAACCCCGAATGGAAATTCCTGACATATTCTCTCGACGGATCCGGCTCGACTGATTTCTGCGCCGAACTTGGTCAGAACGCCTATGTCATGGTGCCCAACTATGAAACCGTCGCCACAGCGAAAAAACGCATCGACGCGGTCATTGAAGGCAAATCGCCTGAAGAAATTGACGGTTCTCACGGCAATGCCGATGAAGTGCCCAACCAGACAGAAAACCGCACCGACCAGCCAAACGACTCCAGCAGCGACCCGACTGTTCAGGATCCCGGATACAACGATCCTGGAGCAGTTGATCCAGGCTACAACGACCCCGGATACAATGATCCCATCTATGACGATCCGGGAACTGGAGGAAATGGAAACAACGGCGAAGGCAACGGCGGAAACTATGTTCGCCCAGTTGAACAGCCGCCTGTCGTACCCGAGCCTCCTCAGGAACCGGGCGTTCCCACACCTCCCATCGATGAACCTCTGCCCGACGATCCATTCCCCGATACGCCGATCGAATAAAACGAGAACTGTCTGATCCAAGAGACAGCTGATCCATCGGCCACGCAGACACGATTCTTTCAAACGTCCCGCAAGGGACGTTTTTTTCTGGCGCGTCGTCAATCCGCGCCAGAAAATCCTCGGCATTTATCCCCTTCAAACCACTTTCAATAGTCTGTATCACCAAAAAAGTGAAAAACATTTGCGCGTAAGCGCAGAAAAAGAGTGACCAAACTGCAAAAATTGAGTACAGTTGTCAAATAAGAAAACCGAAAAGATCATCTTAACAACACCAATAAATGGTACAGACCACAAGAATGGTTTGTTTTCGCTTCGATTGACTAGTAGAATGAAGTGTGCATGAACTTGATTAATCTGTCCCATTACTGCATATGCGCTAAAGAAAGCGCTACCGAATGACAGATGATTACCGATTAGTATTGTTCCGCCCGAAAAACGGGACGGATCAAAGAAAGGATCCTATGAGTATGAAAGCCAACGTACGCTCTTTCGCGGCTGCGCTTTTAGCCGCTGCACTCTCTTTTGGAACGCTTCCTGTTGCTGCACAGGAAACAAACGATTCCTCCCTGGCTGATTCCACCGTTATTTCGGATTCGGAAATCACCAGCTCCGCTGAAGACACTTCCGCAGATACATCCGTTGAAGAATCCGACGATGAATCTTCCGAAGAAGAATCCAGCGAAAGCAGCATTGAAGAAATGCCCATCGACACCGGCGATGACAGCTCCGCAAGCGACAGCAGTTCCCGCAGTTCCAGCGAGGAAAGCTCTGACGATTCCAGCGACAGCAAAGAAAACGCTGAAGACTACATCGATTTTTCCAAACCCGTATTTGACGCAACCGACAACACACTGACCTGCACTTTCGAAATTCTCAAAGAAACTGACGGTCTTGCCTTTGACCTCAACTGGGCCGGAGAAAAAGACGGCGACGCAGCCATCGATTCCACTCCCAAATCCATCAAAGTCAACGGATCCTCTATCCGCATCACTCCGGACGAAAAACCCGCTGACTCCGACGGTCTGGTTTCCGTTCGCTACGCATTCTCTTCCGAACAGGTTGCCGCTCTGCGCGAAGGCGACAAAGTTGAATTTGTCTTCGACGTATATGCCGGTTCTGAAAACGAAAAGATCAACACCACTTCCCAGGTATGGGTAGGCAAAAAATCTTCGACTTCCTACAACATGTTCACTGAACAGGAATGCAACTTCGAAGTGACTTCCGAATGGAAAAAAGTGGAATACAACTACGATCCCAGCGCGAAAACATGGACACTCAACCTGACCGCCCGTGTTAAACCGGAAAAACTGGATATCCTGTTCACTTCCACACCTGCCGATCTGCTGAAAAAAGACGGTGTAGTGGTTAAAGTCGACAATAAAGAAATCAAAAACGTAACTGTTGAAGAAGTTAAAACCGGCGATGACGATTTCTCTTCCGAAACATCCGGAAACACTTCTTCCAAGAAAGCCCTTCGTGTTTCCCTGCCCGACAGCGCGGTAGAAGACATGACAGACTCTTCCAAAATTTTCATCGTCTTCAAAACAGATGCCGACACCAACAAAAAAGCTTCTGTTATTGCTGATGTAGACAATGGTCTGCACCCCGTTCTGTATGAAACAGGCGAGTTCACCATCACCGGAACACCGAAAACAGGACACAACTACGATGAATCCAAACAGACATGGACAGCCAACATCACTCTCCAGTCCAAACCGTCCGAATTCATTCTTACCTTCACTCAGACAACCGGCACATGCCTTGGCAACGTTAAATCGGTAACGCTCGACGGCAAAGAAGTTAAACCGGAAATCAAAGAAACCACAGAAAACAAAAATAAAGTCTACACACTCACCTTCTCTGAAGATGACGTGAAGAAAATGGATGTAGATTCCAAAATTTCTGTTGTATTCGGCATCAACCCGCCTTCTTCCGGATCTGTCAGCGAAGTCATCGTCATGAACATCAAAGACGGCAGCATCGATAAAAACTACACTGCAAAATTCGATGCCAAAAAAGCTACCGGTACAACAACCGGCGGTGCAAACACAGCGACAAACACAGGCCTGTATGCCATGATCGGCGTATTCGCTGCTGCTCTTGTTGCTCTGGTTGCTTTCTTCTTCGCTTCCAAAAAGAAAAAAACCAACTAGTTTTCAATGAACTGAGCGGATGACAAGCACGTCTGTTCCCTTCGCCTAGTGAGAACCATCAGCGCGGCTCTATTTCCGGAGCCGCGCTTTTCTGTACCTGAGACACTGCGAACAATACAATCGAGAACAATAAAAGAGAGGCAAAAGCCCGCCAGTAAACGGCGCTTTTGCCTCTCTTTCGTCTTTCATGCCTGACTGTTCATTCCGTCCTGTTTTGCGCTGTGCATGCGCTTTATGAAGCGTTTGCGCGGCGATCCCGCCAGTCGGGCATCGCTTCATCCATCAGACGATCATGCTCGTACACATCGCCATCGCTCATCAGATGCGCAAGCGCGCTGCATATGGTGTAGTCGATATAGCGAATGGGATACTGCACGAGCGCCGGATGAACAAACATGAGATTTTCATCCAGATGCGTCTGAACAGGTCCTCCAATGCCGGCATCAAAAATGATCTGCGGCAGGGTTTCCAGGATGCCTGGAAGTTCCATGCTCCATTTTGCCATCGCTTTATGCACCGTTTCGTCTAAACGTTCGATCAGATCATCCGTAACCAGTTCCAGAATGCCGGCAAGGTCGTCGAGATTTTCAAAATACACATCATAGCCGAACTGGGACATCTCGATATGTCCTCTGCCCTGCTGGTAGGTCACAAGATAGTCGTTTCCAAAGACGCGCAGAATCTCGGGATCGTCGCTGTCTGGCCCGGGAAGAGATTCTCCATCCCCCTCTTCAAATCGAAACAGTTCGTCCTGAGACTGCTCATATCCGAAGGGATCGTCATAGAGCCCGAATACAGGCTCGCCAGAGTCCGCAGACTCTGCCGTATTGTCCACATCCATACCTAAGTCCCGATATGCATCAAAATCGCTGAGCGCGAGATCCATCGCATAAAGAATGCGATCGCTGTCGCGTTCGATGAACAGTTCAACATCCGCCATCTCCATATCGAAGGGGATCGTCAGAATCACATGCGTCTCATCTATGGTCTGCATCATGGGATGCTCCACGTCCTCGCGCACGATTTCAGCCGTAATCGTTTTGTCTTTCAGTTTGAATTCAGGCATTTATTCACCTCGTTTTCTTTTCCTTTTTTGTGTTTTGTATATCTTTCCTGTTGTATGCAGTTTGTCATTTTCATTCACAATTCGCCAGGCCGCGATGAATGGTCCGGCGTGTTTTTCAGCGTCTTTGCGCCAGCAGCGAAGCCGCGCAAAGCTTTACTATCAGGATACTCATCAAATCCGTTTAACGCCGTTTTCACGCTATCTTAAGACAGTTTCGTCCTGTTTTCCATCATCTTTTCGTACAATCGCCGATTTTGCATCAGGAACGCATAACCACTCCTAAATAACGTTTTGGAAAAGACCAAAAAAGCTCTGCTCATACCGTATGCGACGGTATAAGCAGAGCTGAAACTGTTCAGGTCTGTATGCCTGCCAGTCTGTTTTGCTTTTCAGAGCGTTTTATATTCGCCGTATGGGCGAAGACTAGTTGTAGCGGTCTTTAAGCAGATTTTCATCCGGTGTCAGACGCATTTCGAGCAGAGCGCGGTTTCCGTTTGTCAGCGTGTTGTTGACATCATCCTGCGTCTTGCCTTCGGCGCCATCGAGAATTTCTTTGGCACTGTCGATCTGTGTCTGCAGATCCGCTTTTGTCGTTCCCTTGTCGAGATACTTTGTCAGATCCAGAGCTGAAGCATAACGGTAGAACACTTCCAGAACAGCTGTCTCGAGGATTGTGCTCTCACCTGTACCCCATTTGCCTTTGAGTCGGACGGAAGCGGCAGATGCGAAGTTCTTGCCGGTCGTTCCTACCGATTCAATTGCGTACAGACGAATTTTGCTTGTTGTTACTGGATTGTTAAAGACAGCTTCTTTCCATCCATCGCTTGCATCCCAGTTTCCAGTGGACACTTCGATCCACTCGCCATTCACTTCAGCATCAATGCGGTACTTTGTGTATGTTCCATTGCCCGCTCCGGAACGAGGCAGATAAAGAAGAGCGTCCAGAGAAGCTTCTTCATCAAAGTCGAGCTCAATCCAGCAATTGGAGCGATCTGTGCCGTTTGCCTCTGTGTAGCGGGTATGCCAGATGGTTCCTTTATCTTCATCCAGTACATTAGAGGGAAGATCGGCAGAACTGTGGTTGCCGGCTGTTGCGGTCATCTTCGCCGGATCGAGAATGTTTTCCAGAACAACTTCCGGATCAATATCCTGGTTGGAGAAGTCCGCAAGCACTTTGCGAGCGAGCGCCTGGATATCTTCGTTTGTCGGCTCGTCGGAGTATTTTGTTTCGCTGTCGCGAGCCCATGCCCATTCGAGTTCGAACCAGTCGGTATTGCTGAAGGTGCGGTAGCTCTCGCCGGCAAGCTGTTTTTTCTTCTCGGCAATGTACAGATTCCAGCGTTTGAGATAGAGATCTTTTGTCAGACCGGACCACTGGCGGTTGGAGTAGTCGCGCAGACCGCCGGCGTTGCTCTGATCGATAGCGCCCCATGTCGAAACAAGACCTTTGGCATTGAGGTCAAACAGGTCGGCTGTAAAGTCATCCGGGTTTTCAACCATACGGCCGGCAGCCTCAGTCCAGTTGCCCAGTGTATAGATTTTCTGAGTGGAGAGCAGCGCATCCGATGTTTCGATCAGATCAATGAATTTATCAGACCAGTAAGTGAATTTCTCCAGATCATTGGCACGAATCGCAGCCTGCATTTTGTTGTAGATGGATTGCGCGCTGTTGGACATCACCTGCTGAGCGAGTGTCACGACATCATAACGGTATGCGTCGGAAGCGTTCAGTTTATCCCAGTCTTCAAGCAGGAGATCGAGCGCTCTTTCCAGTTCTTTTTTGGAATAGCGAATCGAAGACCAGCCCCAGGAAGATGCTGCACCGATGGATCCGTCCCTCGGACGAGCGTTGACGACAGTTTCCGGCGCGCCCTGACCGATTCCGCTGCTGCTTTCCGCTTCATGCTGTGTTCCAGCATAAACGGTATCTCGCATAATCTTGAGGGCTTCTATAGCGCTTGCGCTGTCATCGCCATAGCGGCGTCTTGCGTAGTCGGCAAGCCACTGGTCAAGGTCGATCACGCCAAGAGGCGCGTCGGCATCTTCGGTCCAGATTGTGTCGAAGAAGAATTCATACAGCAGCGGGTTGTTCTGGCTGGCTTCGGGCGTGATGCCGATACCTGCCATGTGTTCTGCCTGATTGGCTGCCGCAGGAATGTTTTTGTTCAGGCTTTCGAGGTGGCCGTACAGACCAAGACGTCCGCCGAAGTTGTTGAGCATGCAGAAGGCCCATGGAGTCTTGCCGAACTCTCCACCGCCATAACCGTTTGTTCTGTTCCAGTGCGGCGTACGTTCCGCATAGAGATCAAGAACAAGCGCATGTTCGCGGTTACCTTCCAGACCGTTAAGCAGTGCAGTTGTTGGGTTGTTCTGCCAGGACTGAATAATCCATACGGCATCGGGATCTGCTTCCATCATTGCGCCAAGCGTGCGCTGCGCAATAACCGTTTCATTCATGCCGCCTTTGTTTCCGCCTTCATGGAAGGGATCGGTCGCATAGTAGTTCGTGATATCGCCGTATACCGATTTCTGTGCGCGGTAGAAC
>CAOKFJ010000075.1 GCA_948467695.1 uncultured Allobaculum sp.
AAAAATCGAGGTATATCGTCTGTACAATCCCAACGCGAAAGTGGGCAGTCATCATTACACGCTTAGTCCCAAGGAAAGAGATGTGCTTGTCTCTCTGGGCTGGAAAGACGAAGGGCATGGATTTGATTCGCTTGGCTTATATTCGATCGTTGAAGAAGAGACAGAGCATGGCAGAGGAAAACGTATGTACGATCCGCAGGATAATCTTGTTTCCGGTCTGGTCGATGTGCAGGGATACCGTTATTTTCTCGATCCTGAACGTTCAAATCTGATGACAACCGGAGAAGCGCGCATTGCGCATGAGGGAAAAGAGATTTCTGTCCGCTTTGATGATGAGGGAAGAATGATATTTGGAGAATACAGCATGAAAGAGGGCGTCATGTTCTACGACATGGGCACCGGCGAACAGGTGAAAAAGCGCTTTGTGCAGTATGGAAATCCGCGCAAGGTGTGCTATTACGATGAAAATGGCTATCGCGTTGGCGGACGCAGAACCATTCAGGGAAAAACATATATGTTCGACGCGTCGACGGGCGCGCTTATGCCGGATTATCAGGATCTGAAAAATCAGGTGCAGGCGCTGATTAATCGCAATACGTACGGCGGCGAACAGGTGGCGTTCGCTCTTCGCGTGCCGGGCACGGAGCACTCGATCATTCTCAACTCCCGCTCCCAGCAGTCGGCGAGTGTCATGAAAGCTTTCGTGATGGGCGCGATTCATGAGCGCTACGACTACTACGCTTCGCGAGTGGGCGCAAATTACATTGAACAGCAGTTGTCGGTAATGATCCGCATTTCCGATAACAACGCCTGGGTCAATCTCGTCACGGTGCTTGGCGATGGCGACTATACACGCGGGCGCAATGTGCTTCGTGACTGGAACAGAGCGCATGGCTATATGGATACATGGATGGCTGGTGTGCCCTATGGCAACTACACCTCGGCAGCCGACGCGTCCAAACTGCTTTGTGACATTCAGGAGGGCAAACTCAAACATTCGGCAAAAATGAAGGCTCTTCTTCGCACGCAGGCTGTTCCCGGACGCATGCTGCAGGGACTTCCACCCGAAGCGATCACCGGCAACAAGCCCGGGTGGGTTCCGCGATGCGAAAATGACACGGTGCTTGTGGATGCGCCTTTTGGAACATATGTCGTTACGCTGCTTTGCGACAACATGCAGAGCACGGATCGCGCGAAAAATCTGATGGCGCAGCTTTCTCCGATGGTCTACAACTGGATGAAAGCCAATATGAATATTGGAAACTCCATACCGCGCTAGTTCTATGGCTGACGGGATGGCCCGCCATCCAAAGCAGAGGTGATTAAACTGTCGAAGGCAAGCGCCAAAAGAGCGCGGATTACGCCGATGAATCGCTTGAAAACAGGCTCTGCTAAGAATGAGCACGGTGGAATAATCGAAAAACAATACAGATTGTCGCTGTATGACAGGCGGCGTATGGGCCGGCGGTCTTCAATGGAAGGACGCCGGTCTGTTTTTGTTTGGCGCAAGCACATTGCGCATCGAACGAGGCAGAACTGACGAAGACACTGTCTTGTTGGATATAACTACGGTATATCGAAAATGGCATAAGTACGAAAGGAAGCGGTTGCACAAAAGAAGTTGGGGAAAAACGAAATCCTTTAGGTATCGTGAGCAAAAGAAGAGAAGACGCGCCCTTAAAGTTCTGTATAATACAATGTGAAAATTTGAAAGGTAAAACGAATGGAAGCAATTCATCTTGAAAATCTGGAGTTTTCCTACGATGGGGAAACACCTGTACTCAAAGGAATTTCTCTTGATATACCCAAAGGGAGCTATACCGCCATCGTCGGTCATAACGGCTCGGGCAAATCGACCCTCGCCAAGCTTCTGATCGGTCTTCTTGAACCGTCCAAAGGAACTATTGAAGTGCTTGGACAGAAGCTGACTGAACAGAGTGCTCCCGAAATCCGCGATCATGTCGGCATCGTGTTCCAGAACCCCGACAACCAGTTCATCGGTTCAACTGTCGCGGATGATATCGCCTTCGGTCTGGAAAACCACTGTGTTCCGACAGAAGATATGCAGCGTCTGATCGAAGAGAACGCCGCGAAAGTCGGCATGCTCGACTATCTCAACGCCGAACCGACCAACCTCTCGGGAGGACAGAAACAGCGTGTCGCGATCGCCGGCATCCTGGCGATGTCGCCCGATATTCTGATCTTTGACGAATCGACAAGCATGCTCGATCCGCAGGGAAAAGCGAGCGTCAATGCGCAGATCCGCAAACTGAACAAAGAAAAGAACATCACCATTTTGTCCATCACGCACGATATGGATGAAGCCGCGCAGGCGGAGCATATGGTGGTGCTCGAAAAAGGAAAAGTATTCGCTCAGGGCAGACCTGAGGATGTTTTTGAAGACGAGGCAATGATGAAAAAGCTCAAGCTTGATCTGCCTTTTGCGCTTAAAGCAAGCAATGCATTCCGCAAGTACGGTCTGGTGGACAAACCGTCGCTTACACTCGATGCGCTGATGGAGGATGTATGCCGATTGAAATAAAAGATCTCGAATACACCTATTCGCCCGGAACGCCGTTTGAGCACAAAGCGCTCAAAGGCGTCAACCTCACGCTGTCCACCGGCAAAGTGACCGCCATTATCGGTCAGACAGGCTCGGGCAAATCCACCCTCGTCCAGCATCTCAACGCTCTGCTTCGTCCCACAGCCGGAACGATCGATATCGCCGGCTTTCATATCGATGCCCAGACCAAGCTGACGGATGCCAAAGCGCTGCGCAAAAAAGTCGGACTGGTGTTCCAGTTTCCGGAATATCAGCTGTTTGAAGAGACAATTGCCAAGGATATCGGCTTCGGTCCGAAAAACTTCGGCTATACACCGGAACAGATCGAAGAAGCGACGCGCAAGGTGCTCCCGCTTGTCGGTCTGGATGAAAGCTTTCTGGAACGCTCGCCCTTCGAGCTTTCCGGGGGCCAGAAACGCCGTGTCGCGATCGCCGGCATTCTCGTGCAGGATCCGGAGGTTCTCGTGCTCGATGAACCGGCAGCCGGTCTTGATCCGCAGTCCGCGGACGAAATGATGTCGCTGTTCATGGATCTCAACCGCACAAAAGGAAAAACGATTCTTTTAGTCAGCCATGACATGGAACATGTTCTTCGCTATTGCGATGAGGTTGTGGTCATGAAAAACGGCAAAGTCTCGACGCATATGCCGGTGCATGAATTTTTCAAGCACCCGGATCTGCTTCGCGAAATCGATATCAATCCGCCCGGAATCGTTCTTCTTAAAGAACGTCTGATGCAGGAAGGGTTCACGATTGATCCCGACTGCTACTCGCTTGACGAACTCGTCAGACAGGTGAAAGCGCAGGTGAATGCTCATGAATAACATCGCACTTGGCCGCTATCTGCCTTACGACACGGTTGTCAGCCGCATGGATCCGCGATCGAAGATCATGATTCTTCTCTTTCTGATGGTCGCGATATTCATTCCCGCAGGATTCTGGGGCTATATTCCCATCGTCATCTTTATCGCCATCGCCTTATGGCTGTCCAAGCTGAAACTCGGCTATGCGATGCGTTCGCTCAAGCCGATGATGTGGATGATGATCTTCCTGCTTGTCATCAACGTTCTTGTGCTCCATACCGGAACGCTTCTTGTTTCCTGGGGCTGGTTCAAAATCTATTCGGACGCACTCGTGCAGACGGCGTATGTCATTATCCGTCTGACGCTGATGATCATCCTGACCACGATTCTGACCGCCACCACAAAACCGCTTGATCTTACACTCGGCATTGAAAAACTGCTCAAGCCGTTTGAAAAAATCGGACTGCCGGCGCACATCATCGCGATGATGATTTCCATCGCGCTGCGCTTTATCCCCACACTGATCGAAGAGACGCAGCGCATCATGAACGCGCAGGCTTCGCGAGGCATCGATATGCAGAACGGCACTTTCAAGGAGAAAATCTCCGCGGTTCTCGCGCTGATCGTTCCGCTGTTTGTTTCCGCATTCGACCGAGCCGATCAGCTCGCCAACGCCATGGAAGCGCGCGGCTATGATCCAGCCCGCAAGCGCACCCGCTATAAAGTGCTCAAGATGCACAATGCAGACTATATCGCCATGGGCATGTCCATTCTTGTTCTTGCCATCGACATCGTGATGGCTGTCATGGGAGTCTAGCCATGCGCTTTAAAGCGGTGGTCGCCTATGACGGGCATGCGTATGCCGGCTTTCAGAAGCAGGTCAACGGAACGGGCATTCAGGAAGTGATTGAAAAAGCGCTCGAAAAAATCATCAAAGAACCGGTTTCGATTACCGCATCGGGCCGGACGGATGCCGGCGTGCATGCGCTTGGCCAGGTGTTTCATTTTGACGGACCTGAAAAAATCGCGCCGCACGGCTACTACAACGCGCTCAACACCATACTGCCCAAAGACATCCGCATCCGCTCCGTCGAGCAGGCGGATGATGATTTCCACGCAAGATTTTGCGCGAAGTTCAAACACTACGACTATGTGATCACCAGAGAAAGGGATAATCCCTTTCTTTTTCACTACAAGCACTTCGACTGGCATGAACTTGATGTCGATGCCATGAAAGAAGGCGCGAAGGTGTTTGAGGGCACGCATGATTTCACCTCATTTTCATGCGCGCAGATCGAGCCTCTAAAACCGCGCACCAAAACAGTGTGGCGCATCAAAATCAGCGAAGAGGGAAACGATATCCGCATCAGCTATATCGGCAACGGTTTTCTGCGCTATCAGGTGCGTATGATGAGCGCAGGGCTGATCGCGGTTGGCCAGCACAAGATCACAATCGATGAACTTAGAGGTATTCTTGAGGCGAAAGACAAGCATGCCTGCCGCTTCAACGCGCCTTCCAAAGGGCTGTATCTTGTCGAGGTCGGCTATTCTGAAGAAGAACTTGAAAAGCTTCTTCAAAATACATAGACAAACGCACCAAAACAAAGTAAAAATACGATTGCGCCATCTGGGGCGCATCGGGATATTTCCACGCATGAATACGCACTGCGCACTGTACATAAAAGCGATCCTTTAGCGATTCGCCCTTTGCACGCGTATGCGCGCTCCCTGTTAAGACAGCCTTTGTGAAGCCCTGAACTATGGGAAAATATGGTTGAAAACAGGAATGAACCGCCTGAAAGCGCGGTCTGAAAAACGCTTTAGCTTCGGGAGAAATGGCAATTGCCTGACGCAATTAAAAAAATTGCGTCCAACCCCGTCGGGATAGTGATTTCTGATTGACTTTCAGGGGGTCAGTGTTAAGATTGTTCGTGGCTGTATCCAAGCCTTTGAGCCCCGGTAACGCTCATTGAAACGGAGGAAGCAAAAATGCGTCAGACAACAATGGCAAAACCTGCTGAAGTAGAACGCACCTGGTATGTAATTGACGGCGAAGGCCAGACTCTCGGTCGCCTCGCTACAACTGCTGCACACGTTCTGCGCGGTAAACATAAACCCACATACACACCTAACGTAGACTGTGGCGATTATGTAATTATTATCAATGCTGATAAGGTCGAAATGACCGGCAACAAACTCAATACTGAGAAGTACTACAATCATTCCGGATACTATGGTGGAATGCGCGTGCGCACTGCCAAAGAAATGAAGGAAAAATACCCTGTTGAATGGGTTCGCAAGGCTGTTCAGGGTATGCTCCCGCATACTCGCCTGGGCAACGTTCAGCGCAAACACGTTCTCGTGTATGCTGGCAACGAACATCCCCATGCAGCACAGAAACCTGTAGAACTCAAGGTGAAAGGATAGGAGAATAGGAAATGGCAAATAAAGAAAATTTTGTTCAGTACCTCGGTACCGGACGTCGTAAAGAAGCCGTAGCTCGTGTTTTCCTTCGTCCGAACGGAACAGGAAAAATTGTAGTAAACGGTAAAGAGCTGAAAGAGTACATGCCTTCTGAAGTACTCCAGATGGAAGTACGCTCCCCCCTCGAACTGACCAACACTCTTGATCAGTTTGACGTTCTCGTTAACGTACAGGGCGGCGGTTTCACTGGTCAGGCTGGTGCGATCCGTCACGGTATCACACGCGCCCTGATGGAAGCTTCTGAAGACTATCGTCCCGCTCTGAAAGCAGCTGGTTATGTAACACGTGACCCGCGTGCTAAAGAACGTAAGAAATACGGTCTTAAAAAAGCTCGTCGCGCTCCGCAGTTCAGCAAACGTTAATCAATCCATGTCTGATTGGCTCCACAGGAAACTGTGGAGCTTTTTTCGTCTTGTGGAAGATACGGCTTTTTATTCTGCGAAATCGCAAGCCGGCCAGATACTCGCTGCGAAAAAAATCCCCTGCCGCAGGGACAGGGGACAAAGAGCATAAGAGATGCAGCTAAAGTGCATGAAAAACGGGGAAGACTACACGAGATAGCCGATGCCTTTGCGTGTCTGGATGAAATCTTCTATCGCGATAACGGCGAGTTTGCGGCGCAGACGGTTCACATTGACGGAAAGCGTGTTTTCGTCAATGTAGCAGTCCGTTTTCCACAAGGCTTCCATCAGCGTTTCGCGCGCGACAATTTTCTCCTTGTTTTCCATCAGGATACGCAGAATGCGGGCTTCGTTTTTCGACAGCTCGATGGTCTTGCCCATGTAGCTGACTTCGTTGCTTCCGAGGTCTAGACGAACACCTTTGTGTTCGAGAAAGTCGGTGTGCTGGGTATAGTCAAATGCCCGTCGAAGGAGGGCCTGGATTTTAGACACGAGAACCGCGGTGTTGAACGGTTTGGTGATGTAATCGTCGGCGCCCTGGTTGATGGCGGTAATCACATTCATACTTTCGTCGGCACTGGACAGGAAGATAATCGGCACAGAAGAGAATTTGCGGATTTCGCTCGTCCAGTAAAATCCGTTTCGCCCGGGCAGATTGAGATCCATTAAAACAAGCGCCGGCTTCAGACGGTCGAATTCGTCGCGGATGTGATCAAAATCGCTCGCGCAGACGGTTTCAAACCCCCAGCTCTGCAAAACGGAAGACAGGCTTTGTGCAAGGGAGGAATCATCCTCCACAATCATTATTCGATACATCATGACTCTATTCTATCTTTCACTCGAGACGATAACCTGAATAAACTCTAAATATTCTCTTTCGTTTCTGAAATGCAAAGCGTAATACTTTTGTCCGGCTTAACTCTCAGATCGAAATACGCCCTTACGATATGCACAGATACCTAAAGCAGAAACCTCCTGTTTTGCTCCTGTTTCTGCGATAAGTGAATATTTGATGACCATCGCGTCAACGAAATCACAAATGTTTTTGCATTATTCACCTGAAAGCCCTTAACTCTTCAAATTGAAACAAATGAATATCATGAAACCATTCTCATTTTGATACACGCCGTATACTAATATTGTCTGTATATGTCCTGTACGCCGAACACATCAAACAGGAACGTGCGACTGCCAGGCTTTCGCCGATGCAATACATACGCGATGCATATGCATTGTCCCCCTGCATCTTCAAAGCGAAGCAAAGCGAGAAAAACAGACTGATCACTGCATTACATCCGTACCCCGCGCCAGAATCCCGACGCAAACGAACGGTTCAAGGCGCTTCAAATGAAGCGCTGTTTTTTCGCGGAATGCCGGTATGGACTGTCAGTGATGAGGTTTGTCGTGACGTACAAAGCTTGAGAGGCCGTAAGGCGACATATCGGAAGGTAT
>CAOKFJ010000076.1 GCA_948467695.1 uncultured Allobaculum sp.
ACTCAGTGACTATCCTATTGATTATCACTCGCGAGAGTTCACGACGATTGTCCTGAACTCTCGCGTTTTTATTATTCATTTCTCTGATACCTTCCCTTCAATATACGTTGAATAAACGCTCAGAACTTCGCGGGACTGCGCATATAGATGTAAAGGCAGATATAAAGGTTCTTGCAGTATTGATCTGATCATCGAGCGTGTGTTTGGTCTATGCGCGCGATCCGCTTAATGCGCATCAATTATCCAGTGCTGCATGATGTTCTGACTTTTTCAAGCATAGAAGGTATATGGTATTGTCTAAGCAAGGAGGAACCCAACTATGTCCTATAAAGAATTTGCGGACAGAATGAATTCATTCATCCATAACTGTCCCAGTATGTTTCACTCTGTAGCAACTATCGCTTCCGAACTTGAAGCAAAAGGCTTCAATCGCCTGCGCGAGAAAGACGCGTGGAATCTTGAAGCAGGTAAAGGCTACTACACGATTCGCAACAACAGTTCGATCATTGCATTCGCTCTGCCTGAAAATCTGACCGACTATCATTTCCAGATGTCCGCGTCTCATACCGATTCTCCGACATTCAAGATCAAAGCTGTTCCGGAAATTGACGGTCCGAGCAACTACATCCGTCTAAATGTTGAAGCTTACGGCGGAATGATCGACTCCACATGGCTCGATCGTCCGCTGACAATCGCCGGACGCGTACTTGTTGAAACCGAGAACGGTCTGGAAAATCGCCTTCTCTATATTGATGACGATATCCTGCTCATTCCTAACATGCCGATCCATTTCAACCGTCAGATCAATGACGGCTACACATTTAACCGTCAGGTTGACCTGTGCCCCATGTTCTCCTGCGGCGCAATGGAAAAAGGCTCGTTTGATCAGATGGTTGCCGATGTTCTGAATGTGAACGTCGATGCAATCAAAGGCAAAGACCTGTTCCTTGTTAACCGCCAGCATGGTCTGGTGTGGGGACGCGAAGCTGAATTTGTTTCCAGCCCGAAACTTGACGACCTCGAATGCGCGTATACAACTCTGCAGGGATTCCTTGAATCCAGTCATGAGAATAAAATCGATGTCTACTGCTGCTTCGATAACGAAGAAGTCGGATCCAACACCAAACAGGGTGCAATGTCCACGTTCCTCGCAGATACACTGCACCGCGTGAACAGCGCTCTTGGAAAAACAGATGAGGATTACTACCGTGCGATTGCGGCAAGCTTCCTTGTATCTGCCGACAATGGCCATGCTGTTCATCCGAATCATCCGGAAAAAACTGATGCAGTCAATGCAGTTCTGATGAACAAAGGTCCCATCATCAAAGAAGCAGCGAACCAGAAGTACACATCCGATGCATTCTCTCGCGCAGTATTCACCAAAATCTGCGAAAAAGCGGGAGTACCTGTACAGTGCTTCGCCAACCGTTCTGATATTGTAGGCGGATCTACGCTCGGCAACCTTTCCAACACACAGGTTTCTGTGCACGCAGTTGATATCGGACTTGCACAGCTTGCGATGCATTCTGCATTTGAAACAGGCGGAGCCAAAGATCCCTACTACCTGTATCAGGCGATGAAGCAGTACTACAACACCAATATCGAGATTGACGGTGCTGATGCCGTTTCCTTCTCTTAATGGCAAAGAACAAAAAAGCTGAAGCTTCATGGGCGACTAAAGCGCTCACGAAGAAAACAGCTGCGCTGATGGATGATCAACAGTTCAACAAAGCGCTCGACATGATCGACCATACGCAGGAAAGCGCCGGCATGAAGCATCTTCTCGTCAACTGGGCAGCAGATGAGCGCCTTGAAGGACGCAAGCTTCCTGACAAGCTTCTCTCGCGCAAGAAGACATCTTCCTTCAAGGAAAGCGTAAAACGCTACATGCTTGAGGACCGCGGGACATTCCGTCTGAGCGGCGTTACAGCGGCGTTCAGCATGGTTCTGTTGTGTTCGTTCATTCGAAACGCGCTCTTCAACTCCTATCTGGTCAACTTCTCGGTTGATGCGCTTGTCGGCACCATCGGCGGTGTACTCGCGCTGCTCAACCTGAAAACGCAGTTCAATGTGACTGCATTCTATGGAAGCACCACAAACATGATGTGGACAGATATTCTTTCCGTTGTTCTGTGGTTTATGCTCGTGTGGGCATTCCGTCAGTTTGATCTGTCTATTCTGGTTTTCCTTGTCACCTACATATTCAACTATGTGCGCTTCAAGAAAATGCAGAAAAAATTTATTGAAGAAAATCATCTAGAAATCGACCTGGGCTCAAAGTAGCCCGGGTTTTCTTTGTTTTAGGTGTTTCTGCCGGTTTGGTCTCATTACAGAGGGGGAAAGCGGTGTCTGAAATCGAATAGAGAGAAGAAAAATGGAGGAGTAAAGAACAATGTGAGGAAATCAGCACCGGAATAGGGCTGATTAGGATCATGCGGGAAGCCGGAACCGTGACAACGGATCCGGGTGGGATCAAAAATCGGTTTGACGACGTATCTTCGGACGGGATTTTTAGAAAAATCGAAAGAAACGCAGGATTTTGTGATAAAAAAGGCAAAATGCGAAATAAAGCGCTTACATTGAAGTGTAAGAATTTTCAGAGCCTGAAACTGCGAATACCCTTTATCTTTCGCAAAAAAAAGTTAAAAAAATCGAAACTCAAGCGTCGTTTGAACTTGTCATGCCCCCATATGTTTGATAAGATACTCAAGCACTGCGAGGAAGTGCGAGGTTGCTGACCCACTGAAATACGTTGTCATGGAATGGGTTGGGGAATTCGCATGGAGCATGTTTATCATGAATAAACGAAAGGAGTAACCATGGCAAAAAACACAATGAGAATCCGCTTGAAAGCGTACGAGCACCGCATTCTGGACGACAGCGCCAAGAAAATTGTCGAAGCTGCCCAGAACCACGGAGCTAAGAAAGTGGTTGGACCCGTACCTCTGCCCACAGAGAAACAGGTAGTTACCATTCTTCGTGCCGTACACAAGTACAAAGATTCCCGCGAACAGTTCGAAATCCGCACTCACAAGCGTCTGATCGAAATTGTTTCGCCGAACAAAGAAACCATCGATGCACTGCAGCGTCTGGAACTGCCCAGCGGCGTTGACATCGAAATCAAACTTTAATGGAGGAAGTCATCGTGAAAGGTTTGTTAGGAAGAAAGTTAGGGATGACTCAGGTCTTCACAGAAGATGGCGTCCTGATTCCTGTAACTGTAATCGAAGCCGAACCCAACATTGTTCTGCAGGTTAAAACTGTTGAAACTGACGGATACAATGCTGTTCAGCTCGGATTCGAAGACGTAAAAGAAAAACGTTCGACAAAACCCGAGATCGGCCACGCTAAAAAAGCTGGAACCGCTCCGAAACGTTTTGTCCGCGAAGTACGCGACTGTGACCTGGATGTAAAAGCAGGCGACGCAGTAAGCGTAGATATCTTTGCTGCTGGAGAAACCGTTGATGTTATCGGTACATCCAAAGGTAAAGGCTACATGGGTACCATTTACCGCAACAATGCGCACCAGGGACCCAAAACACACGGTGGTTCCAAGAACATCCGTCACATCGGATCTCTTGCTACCAACGGTATTACTTCCCGTCAGGGACGCATCATGAAAGGCACCGCAATGCCTGGTCATGAAGGTGCTAAACGCACTACAGCTCAGAACCTGACTGTTATCAAGGTAGATCCTGAAAACAACTACGTACTGATCAAAGGAAACGTTCCCGGACCTAAAAAAGGAATGGTTATGATCCGTACTGCCAAAGCCAGCAAAGGTGACAAGGCTCCCGTTGTTCTGATCGACCGCAAAGAGGAGGCTGGAGAATAATGGCACTCATCGATGTAATCAACCAGAAGGGTGAAGTTGTCGGATCCGTTGAACTCAACGATGCGATCTTCGCCATCGAACCTCATAAAGACGCCCTGTATGAAGCAGTTAAAATGCAGCAGGCTGGCAAGCGTCAGGGTACTCACTCGGTTAAAGGCCGCAGCGAAGTAAGCGGCGGCGGACGCAAACCCTACCGTCAGAAAGGTACAGGACGTGCCCGTCAGGGTTCCATCCGTGCACCGCAGTGGAGAGGCGGCGGAATCGTATTCGGTCCCACTCCCAGAGATTACTCCTACAGAATCAACAAGAAAGTTCGTCGTCTGGCTCTCAAATCCGCACTGTCCAGCAAAGTTCTTGATAAAGAATTCGGCGTAATCGACCAGATCGTACTCGAAGCTCCGAAAACAAAAGAATTCGCAGCTATCGTAGATGCAATCAAAGCTCCGACAAAAACTCTGTTCGTTGTCGGTGTTAACGAAGAGACAGATAACACTTACCTGTCCGCACGCAACATTCCCGATGTAATGGTTATGAACTCCAAGGGAATCAACGTATACGACCTGCTGAATGCAAACCATGTATTCATGACTGCAGCAGCAGTTAAAGAAGTAGAGGAGGCCCTCGCTTAATATGAAAGACTACAGAGACGTACTGATCCGTCCGGTTATTACAGAACAGTCTGTAGCCGCTATGGACGGCGAGAACAAGTACACCTTCGAAGTAGCTAAAACAACCAACAAGATTGAAGTCCGCCAGGCGGTTGAAAATCTGTTCGGTGTAAAAGTTGAGAAGGTTAACATCTCCAACACCAAAGCGCACACAAAACGCAGAGGTCGTACCGTAGGTGTTGTCAGCGGCTACAAAAAAGCTGTTGTAACCCTCAAAGATGGTGAAACCATCGACATCTTCGGCGAAGACGAAGAGTAGTATCCGTCTGCTGGCAAGAAGGCATATGGCCTGAGCCATGACGAAAACTGCAGGATACAGATCATTCATGATCCGGACCTGCGTCAGGAAGAACACGCTATTTCCTGAATAAACATGCGTAGAGAGGAGATACAGTTTATGCCTATTAAAAAGTATAAACCGACTACACCCGGCCGCCGTGGAATGTCCGTTCTGACTTTTGAAGAAATCACAAAGACAACTCCCGAGCGCAGCCTGACTGCTCCGCTGAAATCCAAAGGTGGACGCAACAACACAGGTCGCATCACCACCCGTCACCAGGGCGGCGGTCACAAAAGAACTTATCGTATCATCGATTTCAAACGTAACAAAGACAACATCCCCGCTACTGTAAAAGCAATCGAATACGACCCCAACCGTACTTGCAACATCGCACTTCTTGCATATGCAGACGGTGAAAAACGTTACATCCTTGCTCCGAAAGGCCTCGAGGTTGGAACAAAAATCGTATCCGGCGCTGAAACAGATATCAAAGTCGGAAACTGCTGCGAACTGCGCAACATGCCTGAAGGTACAATCGTTCACAACGTTGAACTTCGTCCCGGCAAAGGCGGCCAGATGGCTCGTGCAGCTGGCGCTTCCGCTCAGATCCTGGGTATTGAAGATAAATATGTAACAATGCGTCTCACTTCCGGTGAAGTTCGCAAAGTTCTCGGAACATGCAGAGCTACCGTTGGTACTGTTGGTAACGAAGACCACGCTCTCGTTAACCTCGGTAAAGCTGGTAGAACACGCTGGAAAGGCATCCGCCCGACAGTACGTGGTTCTGTAATGAACCCGAATGACCATCCCCATGGTGGTGGTGAAGGCCGTACACCGATCGGCCGCAAGTCCCCGATGACTCCGTGGGGCAAGAAAGCTCTCGGTGTGAAGACCCGTGCCAAGAAAAAAGCGTCGAATAAACTGATCGTACGCAGAAGAAACGGCAAGTAGACAAGGAGAACGTTGAAATGAGTCGTAGTTTGAAAAAAGGACCTTTCGTCGACGAAAGCCTTATGAAAAAAGTTCAGGCTCTGAACGCTTCCAACAAAAAGGAAGTTGTTAAGACCTGGAGCCGTCGTTCAACAATCTTCCCTGAATTCGTTGAACACACATTTGCCGTATACAACGGCAAGGAACACGTACCTGTATACGTAACTGAAGATATGGTTGGACACAAACTCGGTGAGTTCGCTCCGACCCGCAAATATACCGGACATGCGTCCGACGACAAGAAAGGCCGTAAGTAGGAGGTAAAACATGGAAGCTAGAGCAACCGCTAAAACACTTCGCATTCAGCCCCGCAAAGCCAGACTTGTCCTGGATCTTATCCGCGGTAAAGATGTAGAAGAAGCTGCAGCTATCTGCAAATTCACTCCCAACAAAGGCGGTGAAATGGTAGGCGCAGTTCTGAAAAGTGCAGTAGCCAACGCGGTGAACAACCACGATATGGACGAAGAAAAACTTTTCGTTAAAGAATGCTATGCCAACGAAGGCATCACGATGAAACGTTTCATGCCCCGTGCAAAAGGCAGCGCCAGCCCGATTAACAAACGCACCAGTCACATCACTGTAGTTGTGGCTGAGAAGGAATAAGGAGGAACACCATGGGTCAGAAAGTAAGCCCGATTGGAATGCGCACCGGTATCATCCGTGACTGGCAGTCCAGATGGTATGCAGATGATAAAGATTTCTCGAAACTCCTGATGGAAGACGTTAAAGTCCGCGAATTTGTTGAAAAATATTACGCAAAACTCTCCGATGCAGCAGCTGACAAGAGAAAAGCAGATCCGCAGATCTCGAGAATCGAAATTGAACGTACGCAGAACAGAATGACTCTGATCATCCGTACAGCTCACCCCGGCGTAGTAATCGGCCAGGATGGAAAATCCATCGAAGGCCTGAAAAAAGCACTGCAGAAAATGATCGATGTCAAAAAGCTGCAGATCAATGTCGTTGAAATCGCCAACCCCAACCTTGACGCTCGTCTGGTTGCACGCTGGATCGCCAACGAACTTGAAAACCGTAAATCCTTCCGCGCTACTCAGAAGAAAGCAATCCAGAACACAATGCGTTCCGGCGCGAAAGGAATCAAAACATCTGTATCCGGCCGTCTTGGCGGTGCAGATATCGCCCGTACTGAAGGCTACTCGGAAGGTGTTGTACCTCTGCACACACTCCGTTCCGATATCGACTACGCTCTTGAAGAGGCAGCTACAACTTACGGCCGCCTGGGCGTAAAAGTTTGGATCTGCCGCGGCGAAGTTCTCCCCGGTGAAATGGTTAAAGAACCTGAAGCACCGAAACAGAGAAGAAGCCGCCCTGCAAGAGGCAGAAACGGACGTAACGGCAATGACCGCCGCCAGGGCGGAAGAGGCGCCGGACGTCAGCCCCGCAGAGACGGCGGACGCAGAGAAGGAGCTCCCAGAGCTGCTGCGAACGCTGCTCCCAAAGGAGGTAACGAATAATGTTAATGCCAAAGCGCACAAAGTACCGTCGCCCGCATCGTCTTTCCTACGAAGGACGTGCGAAAGCCGGACGTGCTGTTGAATTTGGCGAATACGGACTTGTTGCTGAAACTGGAAACTACATTTCCAACCGTCAGATCGAAGCTGCCCGTATTGCCATGACCCGTTACATGAAACGTGGCGGTAAAGTCTGGATCAGAATCTTCCCGCATCTGGCCAGAACCAAAAAACCTCTTGAAGTCCGCATGGGTTCCGGTAAAGGTGCTCCTGAAGGATGGGTTGCTGTTGTTAAACCCGGAAGAGTTATGTTTGAAATCGGCGGCGTTTCCGAAGAAATCGCTCGCGAAGCTCTCCGCCTCGCCGGCCACAAACTTCCTGTTAAAACCCGCTTTGTAAAGAAAGGAGAAACTGAATAGTCATGAAAGCAAGTGAT
>CAOKFJ010000077.1 GCA_948467695.1 uncultured Allobaculum sp.
AAAACGGTCAGGTTGTTCACAAGAAACCAGGCGTGAAGAAAGGAACTGTCCGCGGTGAGGTCAATAAAGACGGAAGTGTCCGCAGGAAACCAGGTGTTCCGTCAGGT
Organism: uncultured Allobaculum sp.; assembly: GCA_948467695.1. Lineage (GTDB taxonomy): Bacteria > Bacillota_I > Bacilli_A > Erysipelotrichales > Erysipelotrichaceae > Allobaculum. The sequence continues at coordinate 108 of CAOKFJ010000077.1, forward strand.
ACGAAAAGGGGTCTTTATAACAAAGATGGAAGCCTGAGAAAGAAACCAGGTCCGAAGGCGAAATAATCATAAATTCCGCGATATACGTGAGCTAATTAGTCCCGGAATCGCGGAATTTATCGTATATATATGCGGTGTTTATATATTGAACATCTGTCTGATTTGTCATTGAATGGCATTCGGCAGAACATTTGGATATAAAAAAACGCCTGAGAGCAGGCGCATCAAATCAAAGTCGTGGTGCAGGCAGACTCGCCCTCCATATCGTTCATAATGGGATGCATTATGCGTGCGCCGCGTATACAGAGAATACCTGTATATGCGTCTATATATAGATAGGACAGATTCTGCCGTTGTATTCAGTAAGCGTGAACTATGCCTGCTGGTCAGCCATGGCTTCAACGTAGGTGCGGCGTTCAGGCGAAAGGTTGTCGACGTAGTAGCGTACAGTCAGTTTTCCGGCAATTTTGGATTTGACTTTGGGTTCTACCACAAAACCATCTCCTTCGAGCATCTGGGCGAGAATCGCCTTGCATGCGCAGGAAAGGTTTTTCGATCCGGGTTCGCATTCATCCTGCAGTTCCTTTGCGTTGATTTCGATATACAGATTCAACGCGTCATGAGCACTCTGTTTCTTTTCGCGAAGAACCTGCTCATACTGCTCCTGAGTCCATTTTTCCATTGGTTTGCAACTCCTTTCTCAAGGTAAAGCTTTACCTATGATAGAGGATAAAAAAAGGATGTCAAATTTCGCCCGAAAGGCTGGAAATGAAAGCGGATACTTTATATAAAGCAGATTTTGATGCTGTCGAAAAATCATCAGGAAGCGGGAAACGGCGTGAAGCGTTCAGGGCAGCGCACGCAAGAGCGAAAGGCAGCTGCAGTAAGGACAGAAATTCACAGACAGGAAAGAATGGACAGGACGCGTACGTCCTGTCCGGAATGATTTAAAAACGATTTAAGGTTTGATGACAACGTCAGCGGCGAGCATGCGTTTTGTCATATCTTCGATGGAAGAAGGTTTTCCGGCTTCAAGGTTTGCGGCAAGGGAATAGAAGATCAGGCTTTCTTCATTGACCAGAATGTCGCATCCGCCTTCGGCAAGCGCCTGAAGGGGTTCAAGCATTTTGGATTCTTTGCAGGCGAGAACAACCGCCGAGTTGTACAGCAGAATGGCTGCCGGACGGCTGTCGCTGTTAGCGACGGTTTTGAGGAAATCTTCCATCAGGGATTCACCCAGACGGGGATTGCCCTGGCCGAAGCGGCTGGAATTTAAAACAAGAACAGATTCGTTGACTTGACTCATATTCAATACTCCTTTTAATGCATCGCACATTCTGAAGAAAACATCTCTGCCAGGAACAAACATTTCGATCAGACATTGATCGGCAGAGAAGGACAGAACTGTGCGGACTTTTCTCTAGGTATTATACGCAAAAATCGAAGCCGTATCGCGGCAAGTCTGCTTTGTACAGGAAGGCAGAACGATGGTTCTGGTCAGTTATGGACGGTTATGGAACGGTATGAATGGAGCGCGCAGGAGCGATGCGCGGTTTGTCTGCGCTTTTCTAAGGTTCGTATTTGAACGCGTATTGAACACGTATCAGACCTCGAATTTGAAGACGATAACGCGGATTTAAAAGGGAAATTTATTTGTTTTGCCTGCGTGAACGATACGATTGAAAATGTCGAAAATATCCGATACTTTTCGCCTAATTTACCGTGCGTTAACGATGCGTATGTTAGTTTGTGGATGTAGCCGCAACAGCAGCGGCTTACACGGACTGCATCATAAAATCCAATCCAGTACGACGGCTATGCAGCAGCCGAAGACGCCTACTTACCGTTTCCACAAAAATGGCGCCGCGCTTCATCTGCTTAACAGCATCCCTTTTTTCTCCATCTATCCTTTCGATGGCAGCGAAGCGTTTCGTATTTTATCTGTTCGCGCCTGACACAACGCAAACAGACTCTCCGGCGTTCAGTCTAGCCCGCGAAGCGCCGATTCTCATTTATTTCCTCATCCTTCAGCGTTCTTCTGCATCGTCACACGGAAGAATCTTGCAGACGCGCCCGTGCAGATCGATATCCTTTCTCAATATCTGATTATCACACTGCAAGGCTGAAGCTCAAGAAGGCAGTCCAAAACGAAAGATCGTACCGGCGCATTCAAAATGTTCGCACATCCGACATCATTTCCATCCGTAATCTCGTCAGTTATGGTTCTTATCTGTTTTATCTCTCTCTGTGTGCGAACGTTTCTGCAGTTTGCGAAAGTCCGATCTGTACAAAAGGCCATCGTTTCGAATCGATCGAAAGCGATGGCCTTTTGTGCGTTTTCCGGATCTTTGCAGCACTGCGCCAGGCAAAGGAATTGGAAAACGCTTGCAGGAATTCTTACGGCAAGTTTATGAAGTGCGATTGTCTTTGGCGATTTGTTCGATAGAGTGAAGACAGATAACCGCATATAAATATGCATATATATAGATACATACAGCTTGTAATAGACATCCGGTTTCCTCAACTTCCATATTCGTTTTTATGACGAGGACAAAGTGAAGGAAAACACAAAAAGCTGCTGGAGCATCAGACAGATAGAGTAAATGAAAGAAAACGTCATGCCCTTAAAGGGCACATGCCAGAGATGAAAAGCGCCATTTCTGGTTGGATTCAAAATCAGGAACCACTGTCTTCAGTTAAGTCCCATCGCTTGATGCAGCTTAACTGAATGACAGTGGAATAGAGAATGCGCAATTGGAATCAATTCCAAAAGTGATCAAAATTGATAGTGTAATTGGAATTGATTCCAATTGTCGAACGAGACTTGGTCAGTATTTGGTTGGAAGTCAGATTCGTGATTTTTGGCGTCTTCTGGAGAATGAGGTATTTCTGGAATTAAAACGACGCGGTTATCGGATTTATACGGGCAGACTGCAGCAGGAAGAAGTCGATTTCGTTGCGGTAAATGGCGACGACATACGGTATCCGCCATCAGAATCTTTTGGACTTTTTCCTTGAAACGTCTGTTTTCAAAATAATTCAATTGGCAGGAATTCATATAACATTCCAATGTAAAGGAGGACGAGTATGATTCGCGCAATGTTTTTTGATCTGGATGGCACACTGCTTTCCAGAAATGGAAGCGTGTCGCTTCAGAACCGCGAAGCGCTCGAACGCGCACGCGAAAAGGGAATTCTGACCGGCATCGCGACAGGCAGGGAGCTGAGCAGTGTGCAGGCGCTGATGGATAAGTGGCAGATTGACGGTCTGATCGATCTTATCGTAGGGACCGGCGGATCGGAAGTATGCGATCTGCGCACGGGATATATTGAACAGGATCACTTTCTGGATGGTGAACTGATCCGGGAAGTTATGACGCATTTTGAAGATATGGACTGCGGGTTTGTGGTGCCGCTGCATGGAAAACTGTATGCGCCCAAAGAGGACCGCTTCATTCGCGAACTTTCCGCGGCGGATGAACTTCCCTATGAGATCGTCGATTTTGATGCGTTTCTAACGAGTCCAAAACCCAAACTGATGCTTGTGACAGATCCTGAAAAAATGGATCAGATTGTCGAGCGCGCAGGCACATTCAGAAACGACCGCTACAAAGCCGCCTCGCTCATTACCGCAAGTATTCTCTATGAATATATGGATCCGCAGGTGACAAAAGCCGGAGGCATCGCGAAAATCCTTGAGCCTTTCGGCATCACGCTTGAAGAAACAGCCGCCTTTGGCGATGCGGACAATGACGAGCATATGCTTAAATCCGTTGGATTTGGCATTGCGATGGGCAACGGTTCAGAGAAAACCAAAGCGGCAGCCGATCTGATTACAGTAGATAGCGAAGAAAACGGCGTGGCACAGGGAATTGACTATGTGCTCGAGAAGATAAATCAATAAGGAGATGAAGCGTCTCGACCATCACGTATAAAGAAGCTGGTTGTTAAAAGCGGCTTTAGTTGCCTGCAAACAATGACAGGATACAGTTCCCTGCGTACTCTTGAAGTAGATGGGAGGGGGTTATGTTAACTGTTCAGGATGTTGCAAAATGGTTTCTTGGAAAAGAATCCATGACCCACAAAAAACTTCAGAAGCTGTGCTACTACGGACAGGCATGGAGCTGTGCGCTTTATAATGGAAGACCGCTTTTCTATGCAGAAATTCAAGCATGGGTTCATGGACCGGTCATCCCCGAGCTGTACGTAAAGTACGTTGATTACAAATGGCTGCCAATTGAGCAGCTGCATGATGAAACGATCTCTCTTTCCGAACAGGAAGAAGATGTATTGAATGCGGTATACGACACATATGGTCCTCTTACAGGAGATCAGCTGGAACGACTGACTCGTTCTGAACTTCCCTGGCAGGAAGCGCGCGGAGATTTAGAGCCATGGGTTGCGTCCAGAACGCCGATTGAGCTTTCGACGATGGAAAGATTCTATAAAGAGTACTATGAGAACACGCAGAACGATTAGAATTGCGTCTTCCGCAGTATATAGCAGGAAAAACATGCTCAGAAGTCGATTGGAGAGTAAAACTTAGCCAATCGGCTTTTTTGCGTTTGCGCGCTTGAACGTGCTGCGGTATGGAGACTTTTTCCATGGCACACATCAGCCCCATTCTTGTATTGGGCTGTACCCGTCTGGTATACCTGCTGTCCATACCGTTCTCTGTTTATTCGGTATTGTGAGCCACAATTGTTTAACGATTATATTTGGCTTTATCTCTTTAAAAAAATCACACTTTGTTGTATTCTAATGGTGCAGCAACGACAACCCAACGTCATACGCTCTCAATATCAAACAATTGAGACAAAAGAAAAGACCGTGCTGCGAACACGGTCTTTTTTATTGGAGGCAACGACAACCCATAGAGTTGCATGAGCGCATTCACGCAAGCCAAGCAGATGCGCCTGCTTAGCGGGGATGGATTAATCCATCACTTTTTTGACTACGATGAGTAGGATAATCAGTCCTACAAGGTACTCCATCGTAAGTCCTCCCATTCTAGGGATTGTCGAAACCACCAATTTTTACATTGACTTTCGACATGAGTCGTTTACCTCCAGTGCCCGAAGGCACGCATCTATAATACATTTTTTTTAGCGAACGATTGAAAGAAATCAACGCAGAATGGATCACGTTTGAAGAAACCTCTAACTCTATAAACAGAGTTAGAGTTTTTTTGTTATGTGTCAGTGACGCAGCTGCCAAACAATTTTTATGATGCTGCAGCGAGGCTGGACTCATGAGATCCGGCGGGACGGAAGACTGGTTGAAACTGTGCGGTACGTAAAGTCAAGGCGTCAATGACGTGCTGCTCATGATGCCATTTACGCAATGTCACTGGTGACATATGGCACTGGTGTCACCATGTCGCCACAGAAAAAATGGCACTTGTTCGCGTGACAAATCTAAATCGGATTAAGTTGTTGCAATGAAAAGGTTTTCGTAAACTTAAATCAACAAAAGAACTTCAAAAAAAACAAAAGAAAGGAGCTTCACCAAGATGAAAGAAAAGGTTCAAAAATTCGGGCGTTTCCTCTCGGGAATGGTAATGCCCAACATCGCAGTGTTCATTGCATGGGGTCTTCTCACTGCACTGTTCATCCCGACCGGCTGGCTGCCCAACGCCACGCTGGCAGAAATTATCGGACCGATGCAGCGCTTCCTGCTTCCGGTCCTGATCGCCTACTCCGGCGGTACGATGGTTTATCAGAAACGAGGCGGCATCATCGGCGCCGCTGCCGCAATCGGTATTATCGCCGGTGTCGAAACACCAATGTTCATCGGTGCCATGGTCGCTGGTCCTCTTGGCGGCTGGTGCATGAAGAAAGTCGATGAGTTCCTCGATCCGCGCACTCCCAACGGATTCGAAATGCTCGTCTCCAACTTCTCCGCCGGAATCCTCGGCGCAATCCTCGCCATCCTCGGCTGCCTGGCAATCGGTCCTGTATGTGTGGTACTCAACACATTCCTCGAAACCTGCGTAGGCTTCCTCGTTAACCACGGCATGCTCTGGCTGACCAGCCTGCTGGTTGAACCGGGCAAAGTGCTCTTCCTCAACAACGCAATCAACCAGGGTATCTTCACTCCGATGGGAATGGCTCAGGCTGCTGAAACCGGCAAGTCGATCTTCTTCCTGATCGAAGCCAACCCCGGTCCCGGTCTTGGCCTGCTGCTTGCCTACTGGTTCTTCTCCAAAGGCAACGCGAAAGAATCCGCACCTGGTGCCATGATCATCGAATTCTTCGGCGGTATTCACGAAATCTACTTCCCTTACGTGCTCATGAACCCGATCACCATCCTCGGTCTGATCGCCGGCGGCATGACAGGCGTAATGATCAACTCGGTTCTCGGCGGCGGTCTTGTTTCGGCAGCTTCCCCCGGATCCATTATCGCAATCCTCGGCATGTGCGCTAGAGACAGCTACATTCCGGTCATCCTCTCCATCGTCGCTTCCTGCGCCGTATCCTTCGGTATCAACGCATTCCTGCTCAAAGTCTTCGGCAAAGAGGAAGACCTCGAAGCCGCAAAAGCCAAAAACGCAGCCGCAAAATCCGCTTCCAAAGGCATCGCAGCTCCGGCTCCTGCCGCAGCACCTGCACTTGCCATCAGCGCAAACGCTCCTCTTCACATCGCCTTCGCCTGCGACGCAGGCATGGGTTCTTCGGCCATGGGCGCTGCAGCCCTGAGCAAAAAGCTCAAAGCAGCGGGCATGGACATCCAGATTCCGCATTACGCAATCAACGACCTTCCGCATGAAATGCAGGTGGTTGTCACTCACCAGTCGCTTGAAGGACGCGCCCGCCAGCAGTGCCCTGAAGCGAAAATCTATCCGATCACAAACTTCATGGGCGGATCCGAATACGATGCCATCGTTGAAGATCTCGTCAAAAACCAGAGCCAGACAGCAGCCGCTGAACCCAAAGCAGCACCTGCCGCAAAAGCTCCGGTACACACAATCTACTTCGCCTGCGATGCAGGCATGGGCTCCTCGGCGATGGGCGCAGCCGCTCTTGGCAAAAAGTTCAAAGCCGCAGGCTCCACAATCCAGGTTCTCCACTCCGCAATCAACGACCTTCCTGTTGAAACACCTATCGTAGTCACTCATGAATCCCTGGCAGGACGCGCTGCACAGCAGTGCCCCTACGCCAAGATCTTCCCGATCACAAACTTCATGGGCGGCAAAGAGTATGACTCCATTGTCGAGGAAGTGATGGCTGCATGATCTTTTCCGATCGGATCCGCCGCATCCTCACTCTCTTACTCGACGCTCCCGAATCCGAATGGCAATCGATCGACAGCCTAGCAGCTAATCTTCAAGTATCACGACGCACCATCTTTCGCGAAATCTCCGGACTGGACAGTCAGCTGTCCAGTCTGCAGATCGCGTTTGAATCCAAACCCGGCAAAGGCATCCGCCTAAGCGGCGATGCAAATGCCCGCAGACAGCTTCGCGAAGCGCTTCGCACCAGCGACATTCCGTATCGCGACCGCAGCGAACGCCGAAAGCTTCTGCTTTACGAA
>CAOKFJ010000078.1 GCA_948467695.1 uncultured Allobaculum sp.
ATCGATGCCGAGTTCTTTCTTGACGTAGTCGGCAAGAATCTGTTTGCGTTCGCGTTTAACGTTGAAGAACTCTTCCTGCAGTTTCGGATCATCAACATATGCCATCAGTTTTTCGAGCTGTTCAGGATGTTTGATGAATCCGTCGCCGATGTAGCTCTTGAGCAGAGCGGTCAGCTGCGGGTTGGAGTATACGAGCCAGCGACGGTGTGTTACACCGTTGGTCTTGTTGTTGAAGCGGCCTTCGTAGAATTTTGCGAAGTCGGACATAACGCTGTCCACAAGGATCTTGGAGTGGATAGCGGCTACACCGTTAACGGAATGGCTTCCGACAACAGCGAGGTTCGCCATGTTGACCTGGTTATTGGACAGGATGGACATTGCGGGGAACATGTGTTCCTTGCCGGCATGCTGCACTTCGTAGTGGAAGCGGCGTTCGATCTCTTCGATGATCATGTAGATACGCGGCAGCAGGCTGCGTACCATATCCTGCGGCCAGCGCTCGAGCGCTTCGGCGAGGATGGTGTGGTTGGTATAGGCAACGGATTTGGTTACAACTGCCCATGCTTTGTCCCAGTCGAAGTCATAGTCATCCATGAGGATGCGCATCAGTTCGGGGATAACGAGAACCGGGTGAGTATCGTTGAGCTGGATTGCCACTTTGTCACCGAGGTTTTCGAGTGTGCCGTAGTCGCGCAGATGTTTTTCAATAATCTGTGTTACACCGGCGCAGACAAAGAAATATTCCTGTTTGAGACGGAGTTCTTTGCCTTTGAGGGTGGAGTCATCGGGGTAAACGTTGGCAGTAAGTGCCTGAACGTCGTTGAGGTATTCGTTGAGGTTGCCTGCCTGTACAGATTCTTCATCTACAGTGGCATCCCACAGACGCAGAGTGTTGGTTGTCGGAGTATCGTAGCCGACGATAGGTACGTCATACGGTACAGCGCGTACAACGAAATCCGGATTGTGGTGAGAATGGAAGTGACCGAACTGGTCCATATATGCATCCAGACTTCCTCCGAATTTAACCTGAACATCATGGTGAGGTCTCCAGACTTCCCAGATGTTGCCGTTGCGCAGCCAGCAGTCGGGTTTTTCAACCTGCTGATCGTTAACAATTTCCTGTTTGAACAAACCGTAGCGGTAGCGGATGCAGTTTCCGTTTCCTGCAAGGTTGAGACTTGCCAGAGAATCAAGGAAGCATGCTGCCAGACGGCCAAGACCGCCGTTGCCGAGACCGGCATCGCGTTCGCTCATTTCAATGTTATGGATATCAACGCCCAGATCAGCCAGACCTTCGCGAACGACGTCGTAAACGCCCATGTTCATCAGGTTGTTGACCATAAGACGGCCCATCAGAAATTCCATCGAAAAATAGTAAAGCTGTTTTGTCTGATTCTCACGAACACTTTTCTTCGTGAGTTTCCAGGAGTTGCCCGCGCGTTCGCGAATAAGAGCACCTAAAGCGGTGTACTGCTCTTCCACAGGAGCTTCTTCAAATTCGTGGCCGAAACGGGAAACAACTTCAGCCTTCAACGCTTCTTTAAACGTTTCTTTGTTGCTGAAAATATTCTTCATTCGTTATTCCTCCCGACACAAAATTATATTGAGGGGGTTGTGAAAAGCAAGAAATCGCCTATCACACTCGCTTATGTAAGGGTTATGTTTGCGCATTCTTCCGCGTTTTTATAACATTTTTCAAATTTCCACGTGTTTTCAGTATATAAACGCACTCATTTTGTCTAGCAATTTGCCTGATCTTTTATGGAAATGATCATAGCGCTTTCACATTTCAGACTGTTTCAGGCGCTTGCGCCAGGCACACAGACATGCATATGAGCATATAAGAACGCAGCGAAACAGGCGAAAGGAAACCTCGAACAAGTCAATGACCGCCGGCGAAAAGCGCACAGTTTTCTGCCGCCTCTCTGGCGCGCATCCGCCCAAAATCAGAAAAGCCGAATGCGATCCCTTCTGGTTGCGGATCGCATCCGGCCTTTCTCATACTGTGCATATGCATTGCATTGAGCGTAAGGAGGACGTGATGTGAATGCCTGCGAATCAGGTTGTCAGCATGGCGACTTTTGAAACGGTATCTGATTAGCAGCAGTATTTTTTCACTTTATTGCCTGCAGGCAGGCTTTATGCACAGCAAGGCGGTTTGCCTACTGACCGGCGGCTTCGCGGGAGAGGAAGCGTTTGTATACGACCATGTTCCACTTGTAGCCTTTGCTGTTCTGGGTAAGGACGTATTTTGTATCTCCGTCTTCGCCGATTTTTTTGCGCACGCGGCAGATATGCTTCGAGAGCGTATTGTCGGAGATCTTGTGATGCAGTCTTGCAGAGATCAGCGCGATCAGACTCTGGCGCGAGCAGAACATCGTGTGATTGTCCACAAGAAAGAGCAGAATCTCAAACTCGGTGGGCGTGAGCATGAGCAGTTTTCTCTGTTTGAACGCCACCTTTCCGTGGCGGTCGATGATCAGATCGCCGGTCTGATATACCCGGTTCTCTTTGCGGGTCTGCGGATCCCATTCTTTTGGCGGAATTTCGTAAATGATGCGTTCGGCGTTATCAAGCTCGATCGGGGCACCATCGTCCGACGAAGACGGCAATTCGCAGTTGAGATAGTCTTCTAGACGTTTCATATATGAGTTCCTTTCCTCTTCCCTTTCCTTCAGAAATCCGCATTCCTATCATACGGCAGTCGCCCATTCGGATATACAACACCAGGCGCATGGATCGCCGTCAGTTTTTTGCGGACAGCCCAGGGGCAAAGATCATCTGATCTTTTCTTCCCTGCGCAATGGAAAGACTTTTGCGCTGCTGACGGGAACAAATTTCTCACCAGATCTTCAAATTTCAAAACGACTTTTTCAATCTTAATATTCCGTTAATTATTATCTTACATTCACTTTACATAGAATCCTTTTTGTGAAACTTTTATGACATAAATGAGACTTTTACCATCTCTATCATTCTTACAATTCTTGCTGTAGGTATCGCAGAAGCGTGCTGTTAACCGCAAGTTTATCCAGCGTGCGCGCAATTATTTCATTTCTTTATGCCACATGCGATTCACGCAACGGTCACAACTCAACCATCTTGCATGCATCATTCTGACAGCGCGCCGACATAAGTATTTCCCTCGAAGAACACTTTTTAAGATTTTCGAGGGGGGGGGGAGGCAGACAGAGAAAAAAGCGCATAAACAGGTGAATGTGCCTGTTCATGCGCTGAATGGTTTCAAATGTTTTTTCGGTTCGCTAGCGTCCGGCGGTCTGATCCGATGGCGTATCGGCGAGCGTTCCGTCTTCCTGAGCAATATGCTGACGATACGTATCTTCGATGCCCTGTGTGCCGTCGGCATCGGAAGCGCTGTTTTCAGGAGCCATGTTCGGGAACATGAAGATCTGTTCTCCGTAGCGCGACACCTGATACTTGCCGCGGGCAATGAACTCCAGATAATCCGGATTGGTCAGATCGCGCTGCTTCTTTTCAAGCTGCGCTTTTTCTTCTTCGAGCTGGTTGCGAAGCACGCGGTTGTTCTCGACTTCCACGTTCAGAGCCTGATGGGTATTCCATCCGGACCAGGACTCAATTGCGAAATAACCGCTTATGGAAAGCAGAACGATGGTGATGCACGAATAGGCTGTACGGGTCAGTCTTACGTGTTTCTTTGTCTTCGAGCGAATCGATTTTCTGGATGCACTCATATTCGTCCCCCTTTCTCGCTTTGTGAGTATAACAGAATCTTTGCACAATCCAAAGACGTCTTGAAGCAAAGTTGCCGGTTATGACAAAGATGAAAGCTCTTGTGAAATAATGGGATTTTTCTACAGACGCTACGCCTGATTTTCGCGGATGAGCGCTGAGAGTACCGCAATGTCCGAGGGATTGATGCCGGAGATGCGGCTTGCCTGGCCGAGGGTGCGCGGACGGATTTTTGTCAGCTTGCTTCTGGCTTCAAGCGCGAGATTGTCGATGGTTTCGTATTCGATCTCTTCGGGAATGCGGACGCTTTCGAGTTTCTGCAGGCGCTCGACATCGCGTTTTGATTTCTCGATATAGCCCGCATACTTTGTTTCGATCTCGATGCGCGACGCAATTTTCTTCGAAGTGGATACGCCGGTCAGCGGTTCGAGAATTTTGATGGTCACATTCGGACGGCGCAGAAGCGTCAGCGCATCGCATCCCTGCTCGAGCGCACCGGCGTCGACGGACGCAAGAAGACTGTTGGCTTTTTCATCCGGCTTGATGTGCGCTTCTTTAAGCGCCTGCATCACGCGCCGCTCTTCTTTCTGATCTTCCAGATACGCCTCATAGCGCTCATGAGGAAGAACACCGACTTCATGCGCAATTTCGCAAAGACGCGCGGGCGCATTGTCATGACGCAGAAGAAGACGATATTCCGCGCGTGACGTCAGCAGACGATACGGCTCTTTCGTGCCTTTGGTCGTCAGATCATCGATCATGACGCCGATATACGCCTGTTCGCGTCCAAGCACAATCGGGTCAAGTCCCATGTTCTTGCGCGCGGCATTGATGCCCGCAAGCAGTCCCTGACCTGCGGCTTCCTCATACCCCGAGGTGCCGTTGACCTGACCGGCAGTGAACAGATTTTCGATTTTTTTGTTTTCAAGCGACGGCTTCATCTGAAGCGGGTCTACCGCATCGTATTCAATCGCATAGGCATATTTCAGAATATCCACATCCTTCATGCCCGGCAGAGAACGAACCATTTCTTCCTGCACGAATTCAGGCATCGAGGTCGAGAAACCCTGGATATAGAACGTGTCGTATGCGGCGGTTTCCGGCTCAAGAAAAAGCTGATGACGCGGACGGTCCGCGAAGCGCACGAGCTTGTCTTCAATACTCGGGCAGTAGCGCGGACCCGTTCCGGTAACCAGACCGGAATACATGGCGGAATCCTGAAGATGTTCGTTGATGATGGAATGCGTTGTCGCATTGGTATAAATGAGATAGCACGGCAGCTGCTTGTCAAAAGGAAGGACATCTTCAGGTTTTGTCGCATCAGAAAAAGCGATGAACTCATCCGTTCCTTCCTGAATCTGCGCCTGCGACAGATCAACGCTGTCAAAGCGCACACGAGGAGGCGTGCCAGTTTTCAGACGGATCAGATCCAGACCGGCTTTGGCAAGCGATGCGGAAAGCGTCGAGTTGGTCGGCAGTCCATCTGCTCCGCTGACGGTTGCCGTATGACCGCGCAGTATTGTCGAACGCATGCCGGTGCCGGCAGTCAGGATTACAGTACGCGAGAGAATCTGCGTGCCGTCTTCACATTCGATGCCGATGATTTTCTTTCCATCAAGCAGAATCGAAGCGGCGCGCTGTTCGATCAGCTCGAGATTGGGCTGCTTGCGCAAAGCGTCCTGCATCCATTTTTTATACGCTTCACGATCGGACTGGACGCGCAGACACTGCACGCCGGGTCCTTTTTTCGTGTTCAGCATTTTGAACTGAAGCGCTGTCTGATCCGCTGCAAGCGGCATCAAGCCGCCAAACGCATCGATCTCGCGCACCACAATTCCCTTTGCCGGACCGCCGACACTCGGGTTGCAGGGCATGGATCCGATCATGCTCAGATCATTGGAAACCAGAACGGTTTTCTGATTCATACGGGCCGCGGCCGCTGCGGCTTCAATGCCTGCATGACCGCCGCCGACAACAAGGACGTCGTACATAGTTTTTACTTTCTCCCTGCGAAATTGAATCGCACATGAAACAAACGCTGCGGAATCTTGAAGAACAAAGACAGACCGCCGAAAATAACGCACGCAATCAGACCGCTTAAAATCGTTGTCAGAAGGCACACGATTCGCGAACCGCCGGTCGCGCCAAGGCCTAAAGCGTACATTGCCCAAATGGCAAGTGCGGTAATGCCAAGGCAGATCGAGGTCTGCACAAGCAGACGCAGCGTGGATTTGAAGCTTACGCCGAAATGGATGCGCATCTGTTTAAGGCTGTACCAGATGATGTAGCCGTAGCTGATCACTGTGGAAAGCACAGCGCCGGCTACGCCCATGAACATTACCATCGGCACCATGATGATGCCTTTGATGATGGCTGCGATTAGCATCTGCTTGAGCAGAGGCCAGCGCATTTTGCAGGCCATCATCATATTGGTGACAATCGGCGTGATGGTGCCGAAGAAACCTTCAATCGCAATCCACTGCACACTCTGCGACGCCAGATCGAGATTGTCGGTGTAGTAGAGCGTATAGAAGAGAGGTTTGGCATAAATAAGGATGCAGAAACTGAGGAACAGAGCGATATATAAAACGATGTTGATGCATTCGCGAATATCTTTGCGCACCGCTTTCATATCATTCATTTCCAGCGAAGCCGTAATATGCGGAATGATCGCCGCGGTGAATCCGGGCGAAAGAATCATCGGAATCGCTGTCAGTTTGACCCCGACATAGTTGACCGCGGAGGTCATTGTCTGAATCTGCGCGGCATCGTAATTCGACAGACGAAGACCTGTCGGTAGCAGAGTTGCGTCGTAGATATCGTTGGCATAGCCGATGACCGCAAAAAGAAGATAGGGAATGCAGATGAGGATGAATTCCATCAGAAGCGGTTTAAGCGGTTTAGCTTTCCTGTGCTCTGTGCGCGCTTCCTGGAGCACTTCATGTTCCGTGCCTTTGGAGAAGCGGAAGATCTGGACAATACCCGCAATCGCCGCCACCGAAGTCGAAAGCACAGCCGCATACAGAGCCCAGACACTGGCAAGATGGAAACCGTAGACAAGCAGACACGCGACGCCTAAAAGGAAGGCAACGCGGAACACCTGTTCAAACGCCTGGGAAAACGCGTACTCCTGAAGTTCCTTACGTCCCTGAATAAAACCGCGATACGCGCTTAAAATCGGGACAAAAAAGATCGCCAGCGACAGAATCGCCAGAACCTTGCTCATAATATCGGCGCCTTCCGCTGTTCCGTCCGCCATAATCGGACCAAGAACGCCGGACAGCGCAAACATGACGATCATGCCAAGGAAACCGAGCAGTCCCATCAGCAGAACCGACATGCGGTGAACTTCAAGAACCGTCCGGCTGTTTTTTCGCGTGGTGTATTTAGCCACCATTGTCGCGATCGCCATCGGCGCGCCGGCGGTGAAGACGTTGAGAATATAGCTGTAGATTCGATATGCCGAACCATAGTAAGACATCAGGGCATCACTGCCGAGAATGGAAGAAAAAGGGATCGAATACAAAAGACCGATCGCCTTCGCAACAAAAAAGCCGAAGGTGCCAATCAAGCCGCCGGCAACAATCGATTTTTTCGCGCGAGAAGATATACCTGTTTTTTTATCATCGTTCATGAGGAGGTAGCTCCTTTCAATCGGTGATTATATCATAGGCTTAGATGAAGATTTCCGCCTGAGTAAAGGCGCAAGGAGGATTAATGATGACAATTCGCTTTGTCTGCACAGCTGCACAGGCACGAATCGCCGACAGCTGCACAATCGAACATTTTGGTGTGCCTTCTCTTGTTCTGATGGAACATGCGGCTATGGCAGTCGTAGAAGAGATTGAAAAAATGGATGGCTGCGGAAAAGTCGTTGTCGTCTGCGGTCCGGGAAACAACG
>CAOKFJ010000079.1 GCA_948467695.1 uncultured Allobaculum sp.
AATCGGCATGTACATTTTCGGTATGCGAATCCTTTCCAAATCGGATGAAAACAGCCTGAGGGCAAGTTCGTCTCAAATGTATCTTAATCGGAACACTTTTTTGTTTCAACCGATTGTTGAAAGCGTTTTAATTTCGGCATGTGTTTGAACGATGCATTTTCGCATTTCCCTTTACCTAAAACAGATGAAAAAACCGGCAGAACTGCTCTGCCGGTGTGAGTGCATTTGATGAATTCTGGATTGGACTGCAAATTTCGAATTGCTTAAATCAGTCGAACAAGACGACTTCCATTGTGAATCGCTTGTGCTTTCGCTTTCGTCCGCACATGCCCGCTCATCCATCCGCTCTCGATGCTTCTGTTTTATTTCAGCTTTTCTTCATCCGGAATCAGACGAAGATTTTTTGTCGAATTGTTTACCGAGGACTGGTTATCGCTTTCTTCAAGCATCGTTCTCGCATCATTGAGTGCCTGATCAAACTCGATCAGCGACTGCGCCTTGAATTCGCTGCGGATCACTTTCGATGCCGTTTCGACAACACGTTCGAGCAGAGATTTGTCTACCGCTGGAGTCGGGTCATCTTTGCCGATCTCAACCGAGTAGCTTTCGCCTTTTTCTGTTTCAAACGAAATGGCGTCGTCTTTGCCTTCGATTCTCTTTGTTTCGAGAACATTGCCTTTCGAATCTTTGACGATGACTTTGGCATTTGCATATTCAGGACTGCTCAAGCTGCAGGTACCGCCATTTTTAGCGAGTACATCTGCGCTGACGAGTTTTCCTTCGCTCCATGTATATGAAAGTTCGAAGTTTCCCCTGGCGACAACGCCGTCAATGGAACCGGAATTCCATACTGCAGGGAGCGCGGGGAGCAGTTCGATGGTGCTCGCGTTGGACTGCATCAGCATTTCCGTTACGCCGGCGGTGTAGCCGAAGTTGCCATCGATCTGGAACGGCGCGCAGGAATCCCACAGGTTGTTGTAAATGCCGTGCGCAAACAGGTTTTCCACCAGTTTATACGCATGTTCGCCGTCTTTGACGCGTGCCCACGAGCACATGCGCTGCGCAAGCCCCCAGCCTACGCCCTCGTCGCCGCGATCGCTCAGAGAGACTTTCGCCGCTTCGAGATAGTCGGGATGATCGGCATTGATTAGATCGCCCGGATACAGTCCAAGCAGATGAGACATATGACGATGACGCCGATCAGCGCCCGAAACAGAACCGAGTGTCGTTTCGTCATACCACTCTTTGATCTGGCCGGACGCGCCGATTTCGATCGGATCGAGTTTCTCGCAGATCTCGCTCCATTTCGCGATTGTCGCTTCATCAACTGTTCCCGGTTCTTTTTCATTCAGCGCATTTGCCGCTTCAATGCAGTCATGAAACAGCTGCCAGACAAGCGAGTTCTCGTATACATTTCCAGCGGTCTTCGGTCCATGTTCAGGCGAATATGCCGGTACTGTACCTAAACGCGTCTTGCCGTTTTCATACGTTACTTCGCGAAGAATGGTCTCGTACAGCTTTGCCTGCTCTTTCATCATCGGGAAGATTTTCTCTTTCAGATACTGAATGTCGCCCGTGTATTCATAATACTCATACACGTTTTGCAGCATCCAGGGCACAGCCGCCGGCGACCAGCCCCAGTCAAAGTTCCAGCCCGGACAGGTCCAGCCAAAGGGCGTGTTCTGGGTATGCGCTGTATAGCCGTTTTCCTTGCCATTCGAATTGTCGATGCCGAAGTATGTGGAAGCCGTCACGCGTCCGGGTTCTCGCAGACTGTCTTCATATTCGATCATCGGCAGGGCGCATTCCGCCATATTGGTGGTATAGGAAGGCCAGTAGTTCATCTGCAGATTGACGTTCATATGGTAGTCGGCACCCCAGGGCACAACGCTTGTCGGGCCGGCATAAATCGACCATACGCCCTGCAGGTTTGCGGGCAGATCCTGATCGTCTCTGCCTGCCGCGTTTTCACGCGAAGAAGAAATCTGCAGGTAGCGTCCAAACTGATACAGTTCGGTTTCCAAGTAGCGTCTTTCCGATTCGCCGATCGTCTTGTTCTGATACCCTTTGAGCAGTTCATCTGTCGTCAGATCGGATCGTTCCTGTCCAAGGTCGAGATGCATGCGGTCGTAAATGCCGGTGTAATCGGCAATATGATCCTCGCGCACCTTGGCATATCCTTTTTTCGCCGCTTTTTCGACATCGGCATCTGCGCGTGAGAGCACCTGCGCATCGCTTTCGCCGGAGCGGTATACTGGATATTCATTCTTATAATCGGTTGCCGCGCAGACAAAGATTGTCGCTTCGCCGGCATTGCGAATGCACAGCACGCCGTTATCGTATTCAATCTCACCCTCATCAATGACCACTTTGGCGCGCATGGCGATTTTCATTTCGTTGTCATTGAGTTTTCCGGAAATAGACAGATCGGCTTCAAGTCCATCAACCTCACCGGTAGTTGTGGTTGTTTTTCCATCGGCTGTATCGCCCTCAAGCGCCATCGGAATCGAAAAATCAAAATCGAGTGTTTCCTGTCCCGAAGCGCCAAGCTTCATCGCGATGACATTGTCCGGATGCGAAGCGAAATATTCGCGTGTGTAATGTGTCGCGTCGCGATCGTATTCGACCCCCGCAAGCGCCTGGTCGATATCGAGCCAGCGCGAGTAGTTCTCTGTTTCTGTATGCGTTTTGGGCGGTTCAGGTTTGACGAGTTCGTCTTTCGCGCTGCCATACACCACAAAGTTGTCAAAAGACAGCTTATTGTCGACACCTTTAATCGTCAGAGTATGCTCGCCCTCTTCAAGACCGGTCTGGCAAAACAGTTCCATACGCAGCAGCGTCGCTTCTTCGCGCACGCAGTTGACTGTGTGTTCTTCGCCGCCGTCAATGCTCCATGTGAAATTACCCATGTGCGCCGCCGGATTTCCGTTCTTAGCTCCCCACAGCGCGATGCCTGTTCCGTTAAAGGTATAAGTGATGTACGTATCGGCAGTGGAGTTTTCCACATACATCTCTTCTGTATTGATCCAGTCTGCTGCGTCCACATCGCTTGCGCGCGACCATGTTTTCCAGTCCGAAGAATACTGCACGCCGGTCTGACTGCTGTTGGATGGATTCAGATCGACAATTTCGCTGTAAGAGGACTCATCCGCTTTCACTTCAAAATAGTCGTATGTGATTTTGTCTGCAGACCCGCCGCCTTTGTTGACGATGCGAAGCGTATGCTCGCCTGTTCCGATTTCGCCAAGCTCAAAAAGAACCTCGCCATCCACAGCGCTCGAGCTTTCCATGGTCAGTACATGATCTTGCAAAACAAGTTCGCCATCGAGATACACATCGATTTTTCCGCACTCGCTGTTTCGGGCTCCGATCATGCGCACCGCGCTGCCCATGAAAGTCATGTTCAGTTCAGCGCCTGCGGTATACGTATATTTTTCTGTTTCCTCAAACCAGCCGGATTTGTCGTAGTCGCTCCATCCGGTATAGGAAATTGACGCATCGCGGTCATCAATCTTTTCAACACCTGTACTCCAGTATTTCTGCCAGTACTCGTTCCACTCTCTGCTTCCCGGTTCAAAATCGAGATAGATGTCGGCGAGCATCTGGTAAGCGCCATAGCCATCCTGTTCGCCGACCAGCTGCGAAGTCAGCGCCTCTTTATTCGCGGCGTTGTTTTCAAACGCGTCAACGACATCTTGATAAAACTCAGCGGTCGTTTTTCCGCCGATCTCGGTTTTGTTACCGCCGTTGTAATCCGGACGTTTCTGCGCCGGTCCGCCGTTCCACACCGTCTTCTGGTTGAATGTGAGCCGTTCGCGGCCGACTTCGCCGAAAATATTCGCCCCCATCAGCGAGTTGCCGATCGGCAGCGAAAGCTGCTGCCAGCGGTTGGCGTCGGGATAGCTGGCTGCCCAGTTTCCCGTGCTTCCCGGAAGCGTTCCTTCACTGACCGGCTCGTCAAAAACAATCCGGTTATTGGGCAGCGTGCGTTCTGTTTCTTTTGTCTCTTTTGCGTACAGAGGCATCAGCGAACCGATGCCCATGGAGAGCGCGAACAGACTCGACATCAGGCGCCGTGTTCTGCATGATTTCATATCCATGTTTCCTTTCTTATTCTTCTTTTTCATTTCTCGGGGTCAGCTGAATTCAAACCGCATCCCCTTTTATGCTTTTTCTTCATCATAGCGACTGAAAAGCGATAGCCTCGAAAATCCGCATTTTCTGTAAGCGTTTTCTCGAAATGCACCTAATTGAATCTGTTAAACGTTATTTTCTGCTCAAATATCTTCATTTTGTTACAATGAATTAACACAAACAGCAAGCTGAAACACAGCAGGGGGACATGATGAAAATCGATCACATCGCGCTTTACTGCAGCGACCTCGAAGCGCAGAAAGAGTTCTATCAGACATACTTCCATGCGGCATGCGGCGAATTGTATCACAACCCGCGCACCGGCTTTTCGTCGTACTTTCTCTCCTTTGAGGACGGCTGCCGCATCGAACTGATGCACATGCCCGCTCTTGAAGAAACCGCCGGCGATAATCCGCGCATCGGGCTCGCGCACTTCGCGTTCAATACCGGTTCCAAAGAAAATGTGGACCATCTGACACAAGAACTTCAAAAGGCAGGCTGTCCTCTTCAAAGCGGACCGCGCACGACAGGTGATGGCTACTATGAAAGCTGCCTGCTCGATTTGGAAGGAAACCGCATCGAACTGACAATCTAATTTCATTGTCCATTTTCGCAAAGACAGTATTCGCACCATAGCGTGCGCATGGCATACAAACCTCATCCTCCGGTTTTCACCGGAGGTTTTTTCTTTTCTACTGCATGAGACTAAAGCAAGCACCATTTCGGCGATCATCTATTCGGGCAATGCGATCATCTTATCCAGTATCCATTTCTATAATCGGAGTGTGAGGTGATCAATATGCTCCATTATGGAAGCGGCAACTACGAAGCATTCGCCCATCCGCGAAAACCGGAGGGCGTAGATAAAAAACATGCATATATTATGGGAAGCGGTCTGGCAGGACTGACCGCCGCCATCTGTCTGGTGCGCGATGCGCAGATGCCTGGCGAAAACATCCATATTTTTGAAAAAGGCACTCTTCCCGGCGGCGCAATGGATGGCTGGGACTATCCGATGCTGGGCTATACCATGCGAGGCGGCCGAGAGATGGACAACCATTTCGAAGTCATGTGGGATATCCTGCGCGACATTCCCTCCATTGAAAATCCGGAATATTCCGTTCTGGACGAGTACTACTGGCTCAACAAAGACGACCCGAACTATTCGCTCTGCCGCGTAACCGAAAACCGTGGCGAAAACGCGCATACGGACAAGAAATTCGCCGTGGATCAGAAAGCGCAGATGCAGATTCTGAACCTGTATCTCACACCGGAAAAAGATCTTGAAGACAAGACCATTGAAGACGTATTCGACGAAGATGTTCTCAATTCCAATTTCTGGCTGTACTGGCGCACGATGTTCGCGTTTGAAAACTGGCATTCCGCTCTGGAAATGAAACGCTACATGCAGCGATTCGTTCATCATATCGATGGACTGCCCGACCTGAGCGCTCTTCGCTTCACCCGCTACAACCAGTACGAATCGATGATTCTGCCGATGGTCAACTACCTCAAAGACAAAGGCGTGCAGTTCCATTACGGCGTCAAAGTCGAAGACGTGCAGTTTGTATTGCGCGACAATGAAAAACTCGCTGAAAGTATCACGATCAAAAAAGACGACGAAGCCCGCACGATCAAACTCGATGAGAACGATCTGGTCTTCATGACGCTTGGCGGACTTGTGGAAAACTCCGCGTTCGGTTCGCAGAACGAACCGGCTGTCATGAATACAGACCTTGCCGATGACGGCGGCTGGAGCACCTGGAAGAAAATCGCCCGTCAGTCTGACGATTTCGGTCACCCGGAAGTGTTCTGCTCCGATCCGGAAAAAACAAACTGGGAATCCGCGACCGTTGAAACGCTCGATGAGGAAATCTTCCCCTACATCAAAGCCATTACCGACCGCGACATTCTGACCGGTCACGTCGTTACCGGCGGCATTGTCACCGCCCGCGATTCGAGCTGGCTGCTCTCCTGGACCATCAACCGTCAGCCTCAGTTCATCAAGCAGCCTGATGGCCACGCGCTCATCTGGCTCTATGGTCTGTTTACTGACAAAGAAGGCGACTACGTCAAGAAACCGATGCGCGAATGCACCGGCGAAGAAATCTGCGAAGAATGGCTGTACCACATCGGCGTTCCGGAAGACCGCATTCACGATCTTGCCGCCAACCACTGCAACACCATTCCGTGCATGATGCCCTATGTCACCGCATTCTTCATGCCCCGCAAGAAAACCGACCGTCCGCTCGTCCGCCCGCAGGGTTCGAAAAACTTCGCGTTCATCGGCCAGTTCGCCGAAACGCCGCGCGACACGATCTTCACCACCGAATATTCAATGCGCACCGGTATGGAAGCCGTCTACGACCTGCTCGATATCGAGCGCGCTGTTCCGGAAGTCTGGGGATCCGTCTACGATGTGCGCGACATGCTCAAAGCCGCTGTGCACATGCGCGATGGCAAACCGCTGACCGAAATGGAAATGAATCCGGTTGAAAAACTCGCCATTCATGAAGGTCTTAAAAAGATCAAAGGCACCGATATCGAACTGCTTCTCAAGCAGTACGGCGCCATCAAAGAAGACGAATAATCTTCTTGTCATCACTGAACTAAAAAAAGGCAGCCATGAAAGACTGCCTTTTTATTATGTCTATAATGCGTTCTGTATTTCTTTTTCGTGTAGGACGATCATTTTGCATCAAGCATATACAGACCGATCTTGCCGCTGATCTTTTCAATATGCAAAGCGAGAATCTCGGCATGATTCTTTCCGGACTCGATTTCCGCATCTCGTCTTTCTTCGCTTTCCATCGGGCTGTAGCGCATAGCGAGAGCTTCAAACGCATGTTGTCTGGTCTGCTCGTCTTTTACGATTGAAACCGTTCCGAAAGCGATGACGCTTCGATAATTGGTTGAAAAGCGTTCGGGAATCACTTCATCCTGATCAACCACACAGAATGAAGCCTTGTCGCAGTAGTTGAGCGCGTCGATCTTCGCGCCGCTTTTTGCGCAGTGCATATAAATCGTTCCATTTTCATATACATAGCTGATCGGCAGCGCGTACGGATACCCGTTTGGCTGAATCAGCGCAAGAATGCCGTGAGTGCCTCTTGCAAGTGCCGCGTCGCACTCTTCTGTGGATATTTCCTGTCGTGTTCTTCTCATTGATGGAAACATGCTTGTCCTCCTTCACGTTGTTTTTAGACTCTGTCGTTATCTTAGCGTATGACAGACTGGCGCTGCCTGCAATGCACCTGAAACTTGCCTGAACAAAGTGCCTGCAGTGCAGACCACACCTTTCCAGAACGGCTTTTATGGGCCTTTATCTTGTGGATAGCGCTTTCATCACATTTAAAACATGTGATAAACTCTAAACTGTTCGTTTGGACAAACTATTTTCCCGCTTT